>JBCCPD010000016.1:0-20861 GCA_039025075.1 Pseudomonadota bacterium
CACCTCTCCCGCAGCTGGCGCTGGGTCGCGCAGAACGGGACCATCGCCAGCTTCGGCTCCGCCTCCGACCCGGCTCCGTCGCTCGACTGGGCGAAGTTCATGTACCGCAACATCGCCCTTCGCGGCGTGGCGATCTTCGAGGTCTCCGAGGCGGACAAGCGCGCCGCCGCGGCGGTTGTGCAGGACGCGCTCGAGGCCGGACGTCTGTCCCCCGTCATCGACGTCGCGCTGCCCCTCGACCGGATCGTCGAGGCTCATGAGCGGCAGGAGAGCGGTCGCCCCCGCGGCACGATCTGCGTCGACCCGACCCGATAGGCACCGCGGCGGCCCGGACCCGCGGGCGCGCGCCTTTCGGAACTTCGCGCGACGCCGACCCGCCCTTGCTCGGGTCGAGCCTCGCGCTACGAAAAAGTCAGTCGCGACGTCCGGTGGCGAGGGGGCGGAGCGTCCAGAACGGCGTCGCCGCCAAGGCCGCGGCGCCGATGGAGAGCGCGAAGACGGCGGAGTAGCCGCCCGTCAGGTCGTGCAGGACGCCCGAAAGCAGCCCCCCTGCGGCCGAGCCCAGCCCGAAGCCCAAAGTGATCGCGCCATAGACCGCGCCCACCCGTCCCGGCCACAGCAGCGCCGTGAGCGATGAGTAGACAGGCCCGCGCGCGCCCATGGTGACGCCGAAGACCAGAACGAAGGCCCCCAGCGTCCAGACCGGCGGATCCTGCGGCAGGCTCCACAGGATCGCGACGCCGGCGATGGAGAGCGCGTAGCTCGCCGTCACCACCGGACGCCGGCCATGCCGGTCCGCAAGCCATCCCGTCCCCACCATGCCGAACACCGACAGGGCGCCGACCGCGCCGTAGGCGATCGCCGCCGCCAGCGGCGCCACCCCCCGCTCCACCATGTAGGCCACGGCCTGCAGCATCATGCTCCAAGTCGAAACGGAGGTGAGGAAGAAGCTCCAGAACATCCCTTGGAACGCCGGTTCCAGCAGGACCGCGCGCGGAACCAGCAGGGAGGCCGAGCGCGCCGGCGCCTCCAGTCCCGGCCGCCCGCCGCTCAGCCGCGCCCAGGGCAAGGTCGCCGCCAGCAAAGGCGCCAGCGCCAGCAGCGAGAGGCCCATCCACCGATAGGCCGCCCGCCATCCCTGCGCTTCGATGAGGACCTGCACCAGCGGCGCGATGGTGATCATGCCGACCGAGAGGCCGGCATAGGCCAGGGCCATCGCCAAGGTCACGTCGCGCCGGAACCAGCGGGCGATGAGGCCGGCTCCGATGGCCATGCCGGTTCCCGCGATCCCTGCGCCTCCCAGCAGGCCCAGCCCCAGCACGGCCTGCCACAGCGACGTCATCTCCGACGCGATCAGCAGGCCCGCCCCGAACATCGTCAGCGCCGGCGCATAGACCGCTCGGGCGCCGAAACGGTCGAACAGCGCTCCGGCCAAGATGCCGCAAACGCCGGTGGTCACCATGTAGACCGCGTAGACCGAGGAGAAGGCGGACCGGGACCACCCCAGCTCCTGCGTCACTGGCAGCAGAAACAGCGCGAAGCTCTCCCCCAGCCCCCGGGCGAGCATGTTCATGGCGAAGCAAAGCGCCACCGCGACCAGCGCCATGCCCGCAAGCTCGGAGCCCGCACGGGCCGATGGCGCGCTCAACCGACCGCGCCCCGCGCAAGGAACCGAAGCTCTGGCATCCTCAGCCGCGCATCAGGTCCGGCAGCCAGGTGATGATCTGCGGGAAGACGATCAGCAGCGCGATGGTCAGAACGTCGGCCACGAAGAACAGCGCGATGCCCCGGAACACGTCCGAGAGCGGGATGTCGGGCCGCACCGAGTGCACGACGAAGCAGTTCAGTCCGATCGGCGGCGTCACCAAGCACACCTCCGCCATTTTCACGACGATGATCCCGAACCAGATCGACGCTTGCGGTCCGCTCAGCCCGAAGGCGCTGTCGGCCGCAGCGACGTCGGGCCCGCCGTTCAAAGCCATCACCGCCGGATAGACCACCGGCAGCGTCAGAAGCAGCAGGCCGATGGCGTCGAGGAACATGCCCAGCACGACGTAGCCCATCAGGATCGAGAACAGGATGAGGTACGGATTGGCATCGAAGGACAGGATCCAGTTGGCGAAGCTTTCCGGCAGGCCGGAGAAGCCGAGGAACCGGCCGAAGATCAGAACGCCCCAAATCAAGGAGAAGATCACCACGACGAGCTTTGAGGTCTCCATCAGCGCCGCGCGCAGCTGCGCCCAGCGCATGCCCTGGGAGAGCGCCACCAGAAGCACCACGAAGGCGCCCAGAGCGCCCGCCTCGGTCGGCGTCGCCCAGCCGCCGTAGACGGCCGAGATGATGATCACGATGACGATGAGGATGGGCATCAGGCCGGGCAGCGCCCGCATCCGCTCGCCCCAGGAAAAACCGCCCACGGGAGGGCCGGCATCCGGATAGAACCGCGCCCAAACCACGATGATGATGCCGTAGATGAGAGCCGAGAACGCGCCGGGCAGGAAGCCCGCCAGCAGCAGCGCGCCCACGCTCTCTTCCACGATGATCGCGTAGATCACCAGGATGGCCGATGGCGGGATCAGCGAGGCGAGCGTGCCGCCCGCCGCCACCACGCCCGCGGCGAGACGCTTGTTGTAGCCGTTCTCCAGCATCTCGGGGATCGCGACCCGCGCGAAGACCGCCGCCGTCGCGACGGAGGCGCCCGAGACCGCCGCGAAGCCCGCCGCGGAGAACACGGTCGCCACGGCGAGCCCCCCCGGCACCCAGCCGACCCAGACCTTGGCGGCGTGAAACAGCTGCCGCGTCATGCCGGCGTGGAAGGCCAGAAAGCCGATCAGAATGAACATTGGCAGCAGGCCCAGAACGAAGCTGACGGATTTCGAATAGGGGATCTGCCCGATGGAGCCGGCGGCGGCGTTGAAGCCGATCAGCTCCACCAAGCCGATCAAGCCGACGATCCCCGCCGCGACGACCACGCGGAAGCCCATGACCACGAAGACCAGCAGGAGGATCAGGCAATAGACGCCGACCGCCGTGGGGTCCTGGTACCCGATCCCGAAGATCGCGGCGGGGGCTCCGGCCAGAAGATCGCCGAAGTTCACGCGCCGCCGTCCCGGCCGCGCACGGCGCCTGCGGTCGCCGCCGGGGAAGCGATCATGCCGCTCATTCCATCTGGGCCTCGCGACGGGCCTGATCTTCGGCGCTTTCAGGCATCGGCACGGCGACGGGCTCTCCCCCGAACAAGGCCAGCCGCAGCCAGCCGATGCTCTCGATCGTCAGGCGCAGGGCCCAGATCGCGAAAGCGACGGGGACGAGCAGCTTGGCCGGCCAAGTGGGGATCTCGTAGTCCACCGTGCTGTCGCCGTTCTCCCAGGCGAAGACGAAGAAGTCCCAGGAATAGCGGAGCAGCAGCAGCACCAGGGCCAACGCGGCCAAGGAGCCGATCGCCTCCACCAGCCAGCGCAGGCGCTCCGGGACCGCGCCGATCACCATCTCCATGCGGATATGCGCGCCGTGCCGCTGGGCGTAGGCGACGCCCAGGAAGGCGAAGATGGCGATGCTCAGCTCCGACACGTCCAGATAGCCGGGGATCGGCGTCCAGACGATGCGCGTGACGATGGAGATCACCGTGCCCAGCATCACCACGAAGATCGTCACCGCGGCCACGATGTTCAGCCAATCCTCCACCTCCCCCAGCGCGCTGGAGAGCTTGGCCAAAGGGCCGCCTGCGGCTTGGGACGCATGCAATGGGCCGACCTTCCTTAGCGAAAGACTTCAGGCGGGGAGGGCCGGCCCGCGCGCCATGGCGGGCCGACCGGGTAGCGATCTCGCAGGACGCTGAGCCTAGCGAGGTGGACCCGGCGCCTGGCGCGCCGGCGTCGGCGACCCCTCGGACACAGGGCGCGCCCTGCGGTCTCAGCTGTCGCCTGCAGCGAGGGCCAGAACCGCGTCGAGCACGGCTTGCGCGTCGAACCCGTCCTGGTTCGCCTCGACCCACTCGGACCAAACGGTCTGACCCGCGGCCTCCTCGAACGCAGCCCGCTGTGCGTCGGTGTAGACGATCTCGGTCAGGTTCTTTTTGAAGTTGGGCAGGTTCTTCTCATCCGCCGCGGCGTAGGCGGCCTCATAAGCCTCGGTGACCTCGTCCCGCAGGCTCATCAGCAGGTCCTGGTACTGCGAGGGCAGCGCCTCGAACGCCGTCTTGTTGAAGACGATCGGGCAGTCAGCGGTCCCCGGCGCCAGGTTGGAGGTGTACCAGTCCGCCACCTCTTCGATCTTGTAGGCCGCATGGGCGTAGGTGTGGGGGAACGACGCCGCGTCGATCGTGCCGCGCTGCATGGCGGTGTAGACTTCCGTCGCGGGCATCGACTGGCGCACCGCGCCCAGCTTCTCCATCGCCAGGCCGATGCCGCCGCCGGCGCGCACGCGCAGGCCGTCCCACTGGCTCAGCTCGATCGGCGCCTCGCCGCCGCCCATGAACTCGTATTGCGGCAGGTGGGACGAATTGAAGTACATCGCGTTCCACTGCTCCATCTCGGCGGCGAGGATCGGATGCTCGTAAAGGCCCAGGCGCACGCGCGCCGCCGTGTCGAAGTCGGGGATGGGCAGGAACGGCATGGTCATGACCATGAGCGCCGGGTTCTTGCCGGGATGGTAGAAGTTGCAGAACATCGCCGCCTCGAAGGCGTTGACCTTGAGGCCGTCGAGGTTCTCGCGCGACTTCGAAAGCTGCTCTCCGTAGAAGATCCGCAGATCGAAGTTGCCGCCCGTCTCCTCCTTCAGGCGCTCGGACAGATGCTCGACGCCGACGGTGAAAGCGCGCGGGTTGCCCCAGGTGGACAGCTTCCAGAAGACTTTCGGTCCTTCGACGTTCTGGGCAGCGGCGGGCGACGCCGACGCCGCGGCGGCGACGAGAGCGAGGCCGGCGGCGCCGGCGCGGAGTGCGGTGAACATGGACAACCTCCCTAAGGTTCTTTGCTTGAGCCGCCGCCTCTTGCCGGGTCTGCGGCCTTGGACCCTTCGTTAGGGTCTTCTGCGGGCGGAAGCAACCGTGGGCCGGATCCGCCGCCGCGCCGCGCGGCCCGACCGCCCGTTTGACGCCCCTTCGACCGCATGCTTCAAACGCTGGCGGCCCCGAGCGGTGCGCCGCGGGAGATGTCGATGCGGCATGACATGCATCTGGGCGCAGGCGATCCCGGCGCGGTGGAACGCCTGATCGCCGGAGAAGCGAACGCCCGCGAGCAGGCGCTGGCCGAGGCTTGGCGTCGCCACGGTCACCGCGCCGCCCGGATCGACCCGCTCGACCTCGCCCCGCGGGACCGCGACCCTTCGCTCGACGCCGACGACGCGCCTTGGCTCGCCCCCCTCGCCCAGGCATTAGAGGCGGCCTATGGCGGGCCTCTCGCCTGGGACTTCGCCCATGTCGCCGACCCCGCCCGCCGCGCCTGGCTGGCGGCGCGGGCCGAAGCCGCCTGGACCCCCTCGGCGGAGCATCGCGTCCGCGCCGCCCGGCTGATCGCCGAGACCGAGGCCTTCGAGGCCGCCACGCTCAAGCGCCTGCCCACCGCCAAGACCTTCTCCCTGGACGGGGCGGAGGGCTTCATGGTCCTCGCCGACGCGGTGATCGCCGGCGCGTCGGCGGACGAGGTCGTCGTCGGCGGCATGCACCGAGGACGCCTGGCGCAGATGGCGCTTCTGTTCGGCAAGCCGATGGGTCGTCTGGTGGCGGAGCTGAAGGGCGCTCCGGACCTTCCGCGCGGCCTCGGCGCGGCCTCCGACGTGCCCTACCACCTCGGTTGGGCGGGGCGCCGGCCGGACGGCCGCCGCGTCTGGGTCGCGCCCCATCCTTCTCACCTGTCCATCGTCGGCCCGGTCGCGGTCGGGCGCGCCAGGGCCCTCGGACCCCGGGCGCTGCCCCTCGTCCTGCATACCGACGCCGCCTTCGCCGGGCAGGGCGTGAACCTGGAGCTGCTGCAACTGTCAGGCCTCGGGCCCTATGCGGTCGGCGGAGTCATCCACCTCATCCTCGACAACCGCATCGGCTTCACCACGGACGCCGAGGCCGCCCGCACCTCCCGCACGCCGGCCGACGCCGCCCGCGCCGTCGAGGCGCCGATCCTCCACGTGAACGGGGAGGATCCGGACGCCGCCCTGCGGGCCGCCGAGACGGCGCTCGCCTGGCGGGCGCGTTGGGGCTCGGACATCGTCGTCGTCCTGACCGCCTACCGCCGCCGGGGCCATAACGAAGTCGACGATCCGCGCTTCACCCAACCCGCCATGCAGGCCGCCATCGAGGCCCGTCCGAAGCTGTCCGACCTCTACGCCCCCCTCGGCGGCCGGCCGGACCTGGCGGAGTTCCAGGCCGAGCTCGACGCCGCCTTCCGCGCCGCGCCGAC
Organism: Pseudomonadota bacterium; assembly: GCA_039025075.1. Classification (GTDB taxonomy): domain Bacteria; phylum Pseudomonadota; class Alphaproteobacteria; order Rhodobacterales; family Rhodobacteraceae; genus Albimonas. The sequence continues at coordinate 6,393 of JBCCPD010000016.1, forward strand.
GACGCCCAACGACGTCCTTGCCGCGCCCGGCCTCGCCGAGGACGCCGAAGCGCGCATGCTGGCGGCGCGCGATACCGCCATCGCCTCCGATCGGGCCGCCGCTCTGCTCGACCGCCTCGGAACCCCTCCGGCGGCGCTGGACCTGCACCCCAAGGCCGCCCAGGTCCTGGCTCGCCGCCGCGCCATGGCCGCGGGCCACGCGCCCGCAGACTGGGCCGCGGCCGAGGCGCTCGCCTTCGCCTCGCTTCTGTCCGAGGGGACGCCGGTGCGCTTCTCGGGCCAGGACGCCGTGCGCGGCGCGTTCTCCCAACGCCACCTGGTGCTCGCTGACCAGACCGACGGCCGGCGCGTCGGTGTTCTGTCGGGCTTCGGCGCCCGGGCGGAGGTCTTCGACACGCCGCTGATCGAGAACGCCGTCGTCGGCTTCGAATACGGCCTGTCGCTCGGCGACCCCACTCGGCTGATCGTCTGGGAGGCGCAGTTCGGCGATTTCCTCAACGTTTTTCAGCCGATGTTCGATCAGTTCGTGAGCGGCGGAGAGGACCGCTGGCTGCTGACATCGAACCTCACCCTGCTTCTGCCCCATGGCTGGGACGGCGGCGGCCCTGACCATTCGACCGGTCATGTGGAGCGGGTGCTCGCCCGCTGCGCCCGCGCCAACCTGCACGTGGTCAACGCCTCCACCCCTGCGCAATGGTTCCACCTTCTGCGCGGGCAAGCCAAGGCGGAGCTTCGCAAGCCCATGGTCGCCTTCACGCCCAAGGCGCTTCTGCGGCATGCCGGTTGCGCCTCGCCGCTCGCCGATTTCGCCGGCCGCTTCGCTCCGGTCCTGGGGCGGGCATCGCACAAAGCCGAGCGCGTGGTCATCGCGTCGGGAAAGCTCGCCGTCCTGCTGGAGGCGGCGCGCGACGCCGCCGGCTTCGGCGACCGCGTGGCCATCGTGCGGCTGGAGCGCCTGCACCCGTTCCCGGCGGAAGCCCTCGCGGCCGCCCTCGACGCCGCCCCGGACGCGGCCCTGGTCTTCGCCCAGGAGGAGCCCGAAAACCTAGGCCCCTGGCTGTGGCTCGACCGCCGGATCGAGCGCGCGGCCGGCCGCGCCGCGCGTCTCGTCTCCCGCCCCGCCGCCGCGTCGCCGGCGGTCGGCTGGCGGTCCTGGCACGATGACGAAGAACGCGCGGTGATCGACGCCGCCCTTCACGGAGACGCCCCATGAGCGCCCCTAGGGTCGCCGAACCAACTCTGAGGGCGCTGCGCGACCTCGCCACCCCGACCCTCGCCAACGCCATCGACGTGGTCGGCGAGGGCGGCGTGATGACCGGACCGTCCGCCGTCGGTCCCGGCCTGCGCTGCATCGGCCGCGCCGTGACCGTGCGGGAGACGACGGGTCCCTTCGGATCGTTCCCGGTCGAGGACTTCAAGGTCGGCCACATGATCGACGCGGCGGGGCCGGGCGACGTGATCGTCGTCGCCAACGGAGCCGCGCCGGTCAGCACCTGGGGCGGCATGGCGACCTACGCCGCCACGCTCAAAGGCATCGCCGGCCTCGTCGTCGACGGCGGCGTTCGGGACCGTGAGGAAATCCTCGAGTTCGGCCTGCCGGTCTTCGCCACCCATGTGACGCCCACGCCCGGCAAGACCCGCCTCAAGGTCGAGGCGGTCGGAGAGCCGGTGATCTGCGGCGGCGTCCGCGTGGCTCCTGGCGACGTGATCGTCGCCGACGGCTCCGGCGTCGTGGTCCTGCCGGCGGCCCGGGCGGAGGAGATGGCCCGTCTCGCCGCCGACTACGCCGAGGACGACCGACGCGCGATGGAGGATCTGAAGGCTGGCATGTCCTTCCGCGAAGCCCTCGCCAAGTACGCCAAGATCTGATGCCTGACGACCGTCCCTCCTTCCCCGCCCGCCCCGTCGCGCCGGTGACCCTCTCGCGCCTGAAGGCCGCCTGCGACGGCTGGCTGGAGACCGAGGCCGACACCGAGCGCTACCGCACCGCGTGGCGCGACGGCTGGCGCGGCACGGCGGACCTGGTGCTTCGCCCCAAGACGACCGAGGAAGTCGCCCGCCTCGTGCGCATCTGCGCCGAGACCCGCACCCCCATCGTCCCGCAAAGCGGCAACACCGGCCTCACCGGCGGCGGCCAGCCCCATGCCGGCGGCGGCGAGGTGATCCTGTCGACGGAGCGGCTGCGCGAGATCCGCGCCGTCGACCCCCTCGACGACGCGATGAGCGTGGAGGCCGGCGTCACGCTGGCCGAGGCTCAGGCGGAGGCCGAGAAGGTCGACCGGCTCTTTCCCCTGTCGCTCGCCGCCGAGGGCACGTGCTGCATCGGCGGCAACGTCGCCACCAATGCCGGCGGCGTTCAGGTCCTGCGCTACGGGACCATGCGCGCCCTGGTCCTGGGGCTGGAGGTGGTGACGGCGGAGGGCGAGATCTGGGACGGCCTGCGCACCTTGCGCAAGGACAACGCCGGCTACGACCTCAAGCAGCTCTTCATCGGCTCCGAAGGCACGCTCGGCATCGTCACGGCCGCGGCGCTGCGCCTGTTTCCCCGCCCTAAGGATGCGGCGACCGCGCTCCTCTCCCTGCCCTCCGCCGAAACCGGCGTGCGCCTGCTCGCCGCTCTCAAATCCGCGCTCGGCGAGCGCCTGACGGCCTTCGAGCTGATGCACCCCAGCTGCTTCGACTGGGCCACGGAAACCCTCGGCCACGCGGACCCCCTGCCCGGGGCCGGCTGGCGCGCGCTGATCCAGGCGGACGGTCCCGGCCCGCAAGGCGCCATGCGAGAGGCGCTCGAACAGGCGCTCGCGGGCCGCATGGAGGCGGGGGAGGTCCTCGACGGCGTCCTGGCGGAGACCGTCGCCCAGGCAGACGCGCTCTGGCGCATCCGCGAGGATCAGGCGGAGGTGCAGAAGCGCGTCGGCGCCGGCGTCAAGCACGACGTCTCCGTCCCCGTCCCGCGCATCCCGGCGTTTCTGGAAGCGGCCGACGCGGCGCTGGAGGCCCGCTTCCCCGGAACGCGCCCCTGCACCTTCGGCCATCTCGGCGACGGCAACCTGCACTACAACCCGGTGCGCCCCGCGGACATGGACGACGCCGCCTGGCGCGCCGCGACGCTGGAGGTCAACGCCATCGTCCACGACCTCGTCGCCCGCTTCGGCGGGTCTATCACCGCCGAGCATGGCGTGGGCCGCCTGAGGCGGGCGGAGCTGGGGCGCGTGCGTTCGGGAACCGAGCTGGACCTGATGCGCCGCGTCAAGCGGGCGCTCGATCCGCAGGGGCTCCTCAACCCAGGAAAGGTCCTGCCGGACTGACCCGCCGGCCCCGCAGGACCGTCTCAGCCGGACCCTTCGGCGGGAGCGGTCCAGCCCGCCGCCTCCGCCGCCAGCCAGTCGACGAAGGTGCCCAGCGCCGGATCGTCCTCGGCCCGGCGGGCGTGCTGCGCGACGAACCAGCGCTTCGTGCGCCGGGTTCTGGGATGGGCGACGGCGAGCGCCCCGCGCGCGATCTCCGGGCCCAGCAGAGCCTCGATGCCGATGGCGAGTCCCAGGCCTTGCGCCGCCGCCTCGATGGCGAGGCCCGCGCTCTCGAAGGTCGAGCCGCCGTCGGCGGAGACCTGGCGAAACCCCGCATGATCCAGCCAGCGCCGCCAATCGTCCGGCCGCGGCCGGGCGTGCAGCAGCGGCACGGCGGCGAAGTCGATCGGCCCCGCCGCCGCCAGGGCGGGCGCGCAGACCGGCTGGGTGGCGATGGGCAGAAGCCGCCGCGTGACGAGGCCCGAACGCGGCGCGCCGTCCGAGACGGCGATCACCAGATCGAAGCGCGCCGGCGTCAGTTCCAGCGGATTGGACGAGGTGTGCAGGTCCAGCGTCAGATCCGACCGCAGCGTTCGGATCTCGTCCCATCTCGGCATCAGGAACCGCGAGGCGAAGAACCCGTAGACGCCGACGGACAGTCGCCTGGGGCGGCGCAGGCGCACGCCGCGCGCGGACCGCGCGATGCGGTCGAGCGCTTCGCCGAAGTCGACGGCGAGCGCGGCGCCCGCCTCCGTCGGCTCCAACCCCGTGGCGCGGCGGATGAAGAGCGGCGTTTCCATGCGCCGCTCCAGATCGCGGACTTGGCGGCTGACGGCGCCTGGGGTCACGCCCAGCTCCTCGGCCGCGCGGGTCATGGAACGATGGCGCGCCGCCGCCTCGAAGGCGCGCACGGCGGGCAGCGGCGGCAGGCGACGACCTGTCATGGGTTGATCCTGGCTCAAGATCGCTGCCGAGGAAATCATTTGACCTTGCTCGTGCGTCAAGCCCACGCTGATCACGCCGGGCGCTCGCCCCACAAGAAAAACCGGAGGACCGCCATGAACACGTCGACCCCGATCCGCGACGGCGCGCCCGTCGACCCCGCCCTTCGCGTCAGCCGCGCCGCCTCCGCCGGGCGTTCGGCGGACATCGCCCCCGACACCCGCGGTCTGGACTATTGGGAGATCGACCCGTCCCTGCGCAGCCTTCTGCCGCTCTACATGGACGACGAGCTGCTGGCCCACCTGACCCCGCACCTGGCGGAGCTCGGCGCGCTCGCGGGCGGCCGCCTGGGCGAGCTCGCCGACATCTGCGAGCGGCACGAGCCGGTTCTGCGCCGCCGCGACCGCTACGGGCGCGACGAGGAGTGGCTCGAGTTCCACCCCGCCTATCGGGAGATGGAGAAGATCGCCTACGCCCGCTTCGGCATGCACGCCATGACCAACCGCCCCGGCGTCCTCGGCTGGCCGGAAAAAATGCCCCCCATCGCGAAGTACGTCTTCCACTACGTCTTCGCCCAGGCGGAGTTCGGCCTCCTGTGCCCGGTCAACCTGACCGACAGCTCCTCCCATCTCGTGGACCTTTTCGGGTCCGACGACCTGCGCGAGCGCTTCCTGCCCGACATGTGGACCCAGGACACCTCCCGCCTGATCCGCATGGCCCAGTTCATGACCGAAAAGGCCGGCGGCTCCGACATCGGCCGCTCCGACCTCACCGCGGTGCGCGACGGCGACCATTGGCGCCTCTGGGGCGAAAAATGGTTCTGCTCCAACGTCGACGCCGAGGCCGCGGTCCTGCTGGCGCGGCCGGAGGGCGGACCGCCGGGCTCCAAGGGCCTCGGCCTCTTCCTCCTGCCTAAGACGCTGGAGGACGGCAGCCGCAACAGCTACCGGATCATTCGGTTGAAGGAGAAGATGGGCTCCCGCTCCATGGCCTCCGGCGAGTTGATGTTCGAAGGCGCCGTCGCCTACCAGCTCGGCGAGCTCGACCAGGGCCTCAAGCAGATGCTGGTGATGGTGAACTCCTCCCGCATCTCCCACCTGACCCGCGCCGCCGGCATGATGCGCCGCTGTTGGAACGAGGCGAGGACCGTCGCCGCCCATCGCGGCGCCTTCGGCAAGCGGGTGATCGAGCATCCCCTGATGCGCCGCCAGCTGATGAAGATGCTGATCCCGACGGAGCAGTCGTTGTCCGCCCTGCTCTACGCCGCGGCGGTGTCGGGCGAGGACACGCCGAAGGCCCGCAAGGTGCTGCGGATGCTCACCCCGATCATGAAGTACCGCGCCTGCCGGGACAACGTGCCCGTCGCCACCGCCGCCTTGGAGGCTCGAGGCGGCAACGGCTACATTGAGGATTGGCCGAACTCCCGCCTGGTGCGCGACGCCCACCTGGGGCTGCTGTGGGAGGGGACCTCCAGCATCAACTCGCTCGACGCGATCCAGCGGGCGGTGGGCAAGGAGCGCGCCCATGAAGCTCTGGCCGAGGATCTGGGCGAGCGCATCGCCGAGGCCGGCCTGCCGGGCCAATTCCGCACTCTTCTGACCGGGGCCGTCGACCGCGCCGTCGCCTTCGCGGACGAGGTCGCCTCCGATCCCGCCCATGAGCGTTGGAGCCGCGAGGCCGCCGGCGGGCTCTATCACGCCACGACCGCCGCGCTGATGGCCGCCGAGGGCCAGGCGCTCGGCGCTTCCGGCGGCGACGCGCGCCGCCTCCTGATGTCCCGTTTCGTCATCGAGCACCGCCTGAAGGAGCGTGGATCGCTCAGCCTCTCGGCCCGCCGTTGGGAGGAGGAGGCGATCGAGCTTCTGCTATCGGACGCGCCCGTGCCGCTCGATGACGCCCGGCGCATCGTTCAGGCCTGAGCCGGAGGCCGCCGCGCCGCCGGGCGAAGCACTCGCGAAAGCGAGACCATGTCCGCGCGGCGTAGCTCGGACGGTGAGAGGTTTGAATGACCGGCGGCCGGCCATCTTTGGGTCGGTACACCCGCTCTGAACTCGGTCGCCGCACGCCCGTCCACCCGCTAAGCACGCCTCGCTTGCGCTCCACCGGACGGATCGCGCGGGCGGCGCCATCGCACGCCTGCGCGGCGAGACGAAGGTGCAAGCGGCGCTTTCGGCCCTAGACGAAATCGTCCGCCGTCAACGGCGCGTCCGGACCGACCAGCCAGACGGCCACGTCCGCGGCGCCGTCGCCGTCTTCGTCGCCCTGCACCAGAAGGCGGCCGCCGCGCTCCGTCGCGCGGATTTCTCCGGCGGTCCCGGAAAAGGCGGCTGCGTCGATGAAGGTGAAGCCGATCAGGCGCGCGAAGAGGTCGATGTCGTCGGTCCCGGGCAGGAAGTCCTCGACCAGGTCGCGGTCGGCCCCGGCGGGGCCGGACTGGCCCTCGCCGAAGACGAAAAGGTCCGCGCCGCCGCCGCCGATCAACCGGTCGGCGCCGCCGCCGCCGTCGATGCGGTCGCCGCCGGAGCCGCCGCGGATCACGTCCTCTCCCCCGCCGCCCTCCAGCGTGTCGTTCTCGGCGCCGCCGCGCAGGGCGTCGTCGCCGCCGCCGCCTTTGAGGCTGTCGCCAGTGCCGCCGCCGCGCAGGTCGTCGTCGCCGGACCCGCCGAAGAGCTCGTCGAAGCCGCCCCGGCCGATCAGCCGGTCGGCGCCGCCGCGGCCGATCAGCACGTCTTCGCCGTTCGTGCCGCGCATCACGTCGGCTCCGCGGGTGCCGACCTGTCCGTCGACCACCGTCGCCTCCACCTCTCGCGTGCCCAAGGCCGCGTCGTCGCGCGACAGGGCGTCTAGGTTGAAGGCGAAGGCCTCGTCGCCCTCGACGCGCCCGTCTTCGCGCAGACGCACGCGGATCGTCTTGGCGCCGCCTTCGCCCGCGCGGAAGACCAGCGAGCCGTTCAGGTCCTGCCCGCGCTCCACGTCGCCGCGCTCGAGATCGGCGAGCGACCAGGTGACCGCGAGGCGCTTGGACTCGTCGCCGGCCCGCACCACCGAGACCTTGAAGGTCTGCCCTTCGACGGCCTCGTCGCGCGCGATATGGGCGTAGACGAGCGAGGCGCGGAACGGCGCGTCGGGCCGCTGCGGCGGACTGTTGCCGATCCCGGGGTCGAAGACGAGCGCGTCGTCGGTCTCGCCGTCTTCGCCGGGCGTGCCGACGGTGGTGTTGAAGCTGGCGCCGCGATCGCCGAACGAGCCGAACCCCGCGACCGGCGTGCCGATGGTCTTGTCGCCGCGTTCGCCCCCGCTGCCGCCGCTGCCGCCGCGTCCGCCGACGCCGCCGTCGACGCCGTCGCCCGCCTCGGTGCGGCCGGGGTTCGTCAAGCCCAGACCGCCGACGACGCTGATCGCGCTCGCGTCGCTGACGATCGCGGCCGAGGCGTGACCGCCGTCGCCGCCCAGGCCGCCGCGGCCGCCGGGGCCGCCATCACCGCCGTCGCCGCCGTCGCCGGCGTCGCCGCTCAAAAAGCCGAAGCCGCCCTTCGAGCCTTTGGCGCCCTCGCCGCCGTTCCCGCCCTCGCCGCCCGCGGCGCCGTCGGCCCCCACGGCCGAGCCGATCGAGAAGACCACGTCGCGCAGCGACAGGTTGGCCGGGGACAGCAGGGGGTCGGTCACGTTGACCACCCCTCCCGCGGCGTGGCCCCCATCGCCGCCGTCGCCGCCCAAGCCACCGTTCGAGCCGTCATTGCCGTCAGAGCCGTCGCGCGCCTCGCCGGCGTCGGGAAACGACTCGGCCCCGGCGCCGTCTCCGCCGTCGCCGCCCGCCCCGCCGGCCTGAGAGCGGGCGTGATTGTCGATGAACCACACCTGCTCGAGCGTCAGGTCGCCCGCGTTGACGATGGGCGCGGAGTGCCGACCGTCCTCTCCGTCCCGGCCGAAGGCGCCGAGCCGGTCGTTCCGGCGCACGTCGTACTGGAACCAGGGCACGGTCGTGCCGTCGCGGCCGTCGTCGGCCTTTTCGGGGGCGGGCGGCGCCTCGGCGTCGAGGCCGGTGAAGATCACGCCGCGGATCGTCACGTCGACCCTGCGCGCGAGGCTCAACATGAAAAGCTCGCCCGGATCGGCGCGGAAGGTCACGTCGGGCACGCCGTCGCCGTCGCGGTCGCCGTCGATCACGTGCGCCGTGTTCGGAGTGGGCGACCAGAAATGGCCGACGCCGCGCACCTCGTCCACGCCGTCGGCGAAGACGATGCGCGTGTCGAGCTGCGCGTTCGCGGCGATGTCGAGCGCGTCGAAGAACGTGAGTTCGCCGGTCTCGGAATCGCCTCGACCGCCGGCGCCGGAGTTGACGGTGATGGTGAGCATGGCGAGGCCTCCCTGAACGTGCTGTCACAGACTGTTAATGCAGAACCGGCGCCGACCCAACGGCGTGCGCTTCAGGCTTTCGCCACGATTTCAAGGGGTGGGGGCGCGGCCCATGGCACGCGCTCCGCCGCCGCCGTGACGCGTGTCGACCGCCCGCGGACAGCCCCAGCTTCACCGTCGCGCTTTGAAAGCGGCCGTTAGGCCGCTTGATCCTGATCCAGTTGCTCACGCCGTCGAACAACTTGATCTGCAGCAGCGGCGTCTCATGAAGGAGCGTGGATCGCCCAGCCTCTCGGTCCGCCTTTTGGGCAGAGCAGGCGATCGAGCGTCTTCTTTCGGACGCGCCTGCGCCGCTGGATGACGCCCAGCGCGTCGTTCAGGCCTGAGCCGGAGACGGCGCGGCCGAGCGAAGCTTCTCGTTCGTGGGCGGCCAAGCGGGGAGATGTCGAAGCGATCGGCGGGTCGCCGCCTGTCTGTCGCCCAGGCCGTCGGAAACGCAGCTGCGTCGGAGCCTTGCCTCTCGGAGACCGATCCTCGGGCTTCGTCGCCCCAACCCGCCAGGCGCAAAGGCGGGCGCGCTCCCGGGACGGAAGGCCATGCGTTGATGGTCGCCGCGCGGGCCCGAGCGCGGGGCGAGGCGCCTCCGACCCGCGTAGCGGGTTCCTCCGGCCGCATCGGTCGGCGCGCCGTCAGAAAAGCCCGAAGTCGCCCTCTTGCAGCGACTCGCCCCGAAGGCGCACCAGGACGGTCGCGTCCGCCTCCCCGTCCCCATCGTCGTCCACCTGGACCAGCACGCCGCGCTTGCGCTCCACCGTGCGGATCGCTTGGGCGGAGCCGTCGAAGGCCTGCGCGCCGAGAAAGGCGATCTCTCCGTCGCCGAAGAAGTGCATCTGGTCCTTGCCCGACGCGAAATCGAGGATCTCGTCGCGCGAGCCGTCCCGCGTCGAGAGGCGGAAGACGTCGCGGCCCGCGCCGCCGGTCATCACGTCGGCGCCCGTTCCGTCGGACAGCACGTCGCGGCCGCGGCCGCCGTTCAGCGCGTCGTCGTCCGCGCCGCCGTAAAGCTCGTCGTCCCCGCCGCCGCCGAAGACGCGGTCTTTGCCGCCTTCGCCCAAGACGAAGTCGTCGCCGGCGCCTCCCCAGGCGCGGTCCCGCCCATCGCCCGCGATCAGAAAGTCGCCTGAGCCGCGGCCGAAAAGGCGGTCGGCCGCGCCCAACCCTTCGATCACGTCCACGCCGGATGAGCCCTGCAGGCGGTCGCGCCCCTCCGTGCCCTGGTCGCGGTCCTCGACCGAGGCGGAGACCTGCCGCGTGCCCAACGCCGCCTCGTCGCTCAGCCGCTGGCCGTTGATCGTGAACTGCACGCCGGCGTTGCCCTCCGACAGGCCGTCCTTCAGGGTCCTCACCCGAACCGAGGCGGTGGTCTGCCCCTCCTCGAAACGCACGCGGCCTGACGTCGAGCCGCGCACATCGTCCGCGATCTCCTCGTTCAGACGCCAGCGCACGACCTCCTCGCGCGACGCGTCGCCCATGCGCGCGATGGAGAAGATCAGCGCCTTCCCCTCCTTGACCTGGGTGCGCGTGCCATGGGCGAAGACGAGGGACGGGGCGCCCCCGGGAACGTCGACGTCCTCGGACCCGTCGACGACCGCCGTCGGGCCGGCCACCCCGGCGCGCTGGTCGTCGTTCCAGCCCAACGACTCGCTGGCGTCCGCGCCCTCGTCGCCGTCAGGGCCGGGGTCCGCCGGGTCCTGGATGAAGCCGGGAGGGCCCGGCGGCCCGCCGTCGCCGCCGTCGCCGCCCGTTCCGCCGCGTGCGGAGGCGCCCCGCGCGCCCGCCACCGCGGCCGAGCCGCCCAGCAGCGCCCCGCGCGTTTCCCACTCCACCACGCCCCCGGCCGCGACGAAGCCTGGGGCCGCGTCGCCGCCGGTTCCTCCGTCGCCGCCCGCGCCGCCGCCGCCGCCGGGACCGCCCTCTCCGCCGTCCTGGGGCTGGCGGCCGGTGATGAAATCGCCGTCTTCGCCTTGCCCGCCGCTGCCGCCGTCCGCGCCGTCGCCGCCGCGGCCGCCCTCGCCCCCGTCGCCCGCTTCGGCCTGCAGGGCCGACCCGAAAAGGACGTCCGACAAGGCGACGCGCCCGGAGACGGCGATGAAGCCCCCGGCGGCCGAACCGCCGTCGCCTCCGGTCCCGCCGAAGCCCCCGGCCCCGCCGTTTCCGCCGGGCTGGGCCAGCTCGTCGTCCGGCGCGTCGCCGACCGATCGGCCGTCGCCGCCGTCGCCTCCGTCGCCGCCAGACGCCGCGACGGAGCGGTTGTTCTCGAAGATGACGCGCTGCATCCGCACCGTCGCGCCGGTCACCAGGACCGGGGCGGTGTCCTGGCCGGACAGGCCGTTGTCGCCCCACTCGCCCCAGTTGCGGGTGAACTGGCCTTGCAGGAACTGCTGCTCCCACGTCGCGAAACGGCCGTCGTCGCCGTCCGCGCCGTTCACGGAACCCGATCCGTCGTGACCGCCGCTCAGCTCTCCGCCTGCGAAGCGCAGGCCTCTGAGCGTCGCCAAGGTCGATCCGCCGTCGAAGCGAAGACCCCAGGCCCCTTGCGGGACCGAGACCGTCACTTCCGGCAGCCCGTCGCCATCCGTGTCGCCGTCGATGGTCACCGCGCCGCCGCCGGCGCCGTAGGTCACCTCGCTGACGAACACCCTCGACAGGCCTTCGGCGAAGACGATCGCGTCGCTCTCCGGCGTCGCCTGGGCGGCCTGGATCGCGTCCGTCAGAGTCAGGCCCTCGTCGCCGTCGCTCGAGGCCCCGACGCGGCCGCTCGTCACCGTGTAGATCGCCATGAGTTCCCCGCGCCGCGTCGTGCGTCCCCTGAGACACCCTTGTCGGGGATTTTCCGTCGAGTTGAAACCTGTTCCTTGGGCCTCGCCTCGCGGACCCCGGCGCCGAAACGCGACCCGGGCGCCGCTGCGGCGGCGCCCGGGTCAGGCGGTTCCGAGGGCGCGTCCGCGGTGAAGGCGGGCGCCGTCGACGGCGGTCAGGAGCCGGAGGAGAGCCCCCATTTCACCGCCGTGCGCTGGAAGAAACCGTTGAGCTGCTTGATCTTGATCCAGTTGTTCACGTAGTTGATCCAGACCTGATCGTTCTGCGGCAGCAGCATCGCGATGGGCGAGGGCGCGCGCGCCGTCTGCACCGGCACCGCCGTCACGTTCGGGAACTTCTCGGTCAGCGTCGCGCCCTCGATGTTGGAGGTCACGAAGACGTCGGCGCGGCCGGCGAGCACCTCCTGATAGCCGCGGGCGGGCGCTTCGACGACCTTGATCTCGGCGTTGGGGAACCACTCCTTCACGAACTTCTCGAAGGTCGTGCCGAGCGTGGTGGCCACCGTCACCTCCGGCTTGTCGATGTCCGACCAGTCGTTGAAGCGCGAAACCTTCTCATCAGTGGTGAAGGGCAGGATCACCACTGTGAGGTAGCTGTCCGAGTAGCCCGCGGCCTTCATCCGCGCCGGGCTGATCGAGGCCGAGCCGGTCATGTGGTACTGGCCCGCCACCACGCCGTTCACCAGCGTCTTCCAGTCGGTGGGCACGAACTCCAGCTCCACGCCCAGATCGCCCGCCAGCTCCGTCATCACGTCGATGTCGTAGCCCTTGTAGGCGTTGCTGGCCGGGTCGCGGACGCTCATCGGGTTCCAGTCGCCGGTCGTGCCGACCTTCAGCACCCCGCCGTTGAGGATTTCCTGCAGGGCGGATTGGGCCGAGGCGGCGCCGGGCAGGGCCATCGCGGCCGCGAGGGCGTAGGCCAAAAGGCGTTTCATGGGGGTGTCTCCGTCTGTCGCGCCGGTCCGCGGGGGTCGCGGGGGCCGGTCTTGGGGTCTCTGACGCCGCGAGGATGCGCGTGTCTGAGCCTCAAGGTTACCGATTTGCGGCGCCCCGTCACCCCTTGCGGGTGCTGGACAGCAGTCTTTGGGCGCCTACCATCGTGGCGTCGCAGCGCGAAAAGGCTCCGAAAGATGCTCCAAACCGCTCCGGAGCCGCCGATCCCGGGGGCCCAGGCCGCGCCGCTCGCCATCGAAATGCAGGCCGTTGGAAAGCGTTTCGGCGACTTTCGAGCCCTGCACGGCGTCGATTTGAACGTTTCTCTGGGCGAAAAGGTGGTGGTCTGCGGGCCTTCGGGCTCCGGAAAGTCGACCTTGGCGCGCTGCATCGTGCGGTTGGAGACCCATGACGAGGGCGTGATCCGCGTCGAGGGCAAGGAACTGACGGCCGATCCGAGGTCCGTGGCGGCGATCCGGGCGGATGTCGGGATGGTGTTTCAGCAGTTCAACCTGTTCCCGCACCTCACGATTTTGGAGAATCTGACCCTCGGTCCGATGAAGGCGCGGGGGTTGGGGCGGGCGGCGGCCGAGGCGCGGGCCATGCGCTATCTGGAGCGGGTGAGGATACCGGAGCAGGCGGGCAAGAAGCCGGCGCAGCTTTCCGGCGGGCAGCAGCAGCGGGTGGCGATCGCGCGGAGCCTGTGCATGGAGCCGAAGATCCTGCTGTTCGACGAGCCGACCTCGGCGCTCGATCCGGAGATGATCGCGGAAGTCCTTGATGTCATGGTGGAATTGGCCGAGGGCGGAATGACCATGCTGGTCGTCACCCATGAGATGGGTTTTGCCAGGCGCGTCGCGGACCGGGTGGTGTTCATGGACGCGGGCGAGATCGTCGAGGTGGCGCCGCCGGAGGACCTTTTCGCCGCGCCGAAGACTGAGCGCTGCCGGCGCTTTCTGGACAGGATTCTAAGCCATTGACCGACCAGAGCGTTTCGCCGCCCCTGCGGGTGCCGACCGACCGGATGATCGCGCTCGCGATCCTGGCGGTGATCGCCGGGCTGACCCTTTGGGCCGTGTTCGCGGAGCGGGAGGGGCCCTCGCCCTGGGGCTGGTACGTGGTGAACCCGTGGACGGCGCAAGGGCAGGCGAACTTGCGCTTTTTGATCAGCGGGTTGGGGATGACCGTGGCGCTGTCGGTGACGGCGATGGCGATCTCCGTCACCTTGGGGCTGCTGGTGGCTTTGCCGGCGATCGGGAGCAGCGTTTGGGGGCGGCGTTTCAACCAGGTGTACGTGGAGCTGGTGAGGTCGGTTCCGATTCTCGTATTGATCCTATGGGTTTACTATGGGCTGCCGGTGGTGGCGGGGTTGACCATCGGGGTGTTCTGGGCCGGGGTGCTCGCCCTGGCGCTGTCGGACAGCGCCTTCGAGGCGGAGATCTTTCGGGCCGGCATCCAGGGCGTGCCGAAGGGGCAGACCGAGGCGGCGCAGACGGTGGGGCTGAGCTGGGTGCAGACGATGCGATATGTCGTTCTGCCTCAGGCGCTTAGGCGCATTCTGCCGCCGCTGGCGAACCAGTTCGTCTACATGCTGAAGATGAGCGCGCTGGTCAGCGTCATCGGCGCTCAGGAGCTGACGCGGCGGGCCAACGAGCTGGTCGTGAGCGAGTACCGGCCGCTGGAAATCTACACGGTGCTGGTGCTCGAATACCTGGTGCTGATCCTGGCGGTCAGCCAGGCGGTGCGGTGGTTCGAGCGGCGGCTCAATGCCGGGGAACGGTGAAGCTGTCTTCAACTGAAGCCCGTATGTCGTTCGTGCATCGTGCGTGCACGGTTCATGCACCGGTCTTGCGGCTTTCGTGCGGCGCGCGTGCTGCAAGCGTCCCGCACGTGTGCGGCTGTCGTGCCGACAGCGTCGGACTCGGGTTAACGGAGGGTTTCCGGAAGGCGAGGGCCATCGCCGCGGGGAGCCGCCGCCCTCCGCTGCATCAGCGCGCGGCGTCGCGGAGTCGAGGAGATGCGCGCGACGGCAGCCCCCGCTTCCCTGCCGCGCCGGGGTGGGCGGGCGG
>JBCCPD010000017.1:0-20617 GCA_039025075.1 Pseudomonadota bacterium
AGACGACCGAAACCCCTCCGCCACCTCGTCGGCGCTCCAAGCGATCCGCATCCCCTTGCCGCCGCCCCCGGCCGAGGCCTTGATCATCACCGGATACCCGATGTCATCGGATATCTTCACGGCTTCCGCCGCATCCGCGATCAGCCCCATGTACCCCGGAACCGTCGAAACCCCCGCCTCCGCGGCAAGCTTCTTCGACGTAATTTTGTCCCCCATCGCCTCGATCGCGCTGGCCGGCGGCCCGATGAAGGCCACCCCCTCCTTCTCCAGCGCCGCCGCGAACTCCGCTCGCTCGCTCAAGAACCCATAGCCCGGATGCACCGCCTCGGCGCCCGTCGCCCGGATCGCCTCCAGGATCTTGTCGATGACGATGTAGCTCTCGGCGGCGGGCGGAGGCCCGATATGCACCGCCTCGTCCGCCATCTTCACATGCAGCGCGCCCTTGTCCGCGTCCGAATAGACCGCGACGGTCGCGATCCCCATCTTGCGCGCCGTCTTGATGACCCGGCAGGCGATCTCGCCCCGGTTCGCGATCAGGATCTTCTTGAACATCCGTCCCTCCATCCGCGCCCGAACGGGCGCGCCTCATCCCTGCGCGGCGCAGCGCGCGCGCGAAAACGGCCGCGGCGCGCATCCCGCGCCGCGGCCGTTCCCCATCCTCCCCGCCCGCAGGCGGGCCGTCAGCTGATCATGCGCGTCAGCGCCGCTTGCGCCTCCGCCGATCGATCGACAGGTCGTCCCGGCTGGTGACCGCCCCGGTCGCCGCACCCACGGCGCCGCCGACCACCGCGCCCGTGACCGCGTCGCCGCCCGACACCACGGCCCCTGCGGCGCCCAGCCCCGCGCCGATGCCGGCGCCGGACAAGGCCCGCTCCGTCCGAGTGTCTCCGCAGCCCGCCGCCGCCAGCGCCAAGGCCGCCGCCGCGACGCGACCGAACCGTCCGAACATCTCGCCTCTCCTCTTTTCAAACCACGCGTCCGCGCAGCCTGATCGGAGAACGCGGCGAAACCCGCTCCCATTCCGCCTTTCTTCCGCCCGATCCGGGGCGGGCGCCTCAGTCTTCCTGAGGCAGCACCACCAGAACGCCCCAGACGATGCCCACCACGCCGAAGGTCGTCCCGAAGGCGCCGGCCATCATCGCCGTCACCAGCTCCCTCTGGTCCGAGCCGGTGATCAAGGCCCCGAGCCCGCCCACGTCCAGCCACAGCAGAAGCAGCATCACGATCCATCCCGCCGCCACGCCGTTCGCCGCATGGTGCAGCAGAAACCGCGTCAGCTTGTGCGGATCGTAGGGCTTGCGGGGCATGGCGGCCTCTCGGCGGTTCCGCGCCGAAACCCAGCGCGTCGCAAAAGCTAGCACCGCCGGCGCAGGCGTCCAAGGCGATCATCGGCGGGCCCTCGACCGCGCCAGGGGCCGGGCCGCGAAGGCGGTCCAGCGCCGCCGCAGCGCCAAGTCCGCCAGCAGCGCCGCCGCCGCCGCGCGCACCTGGGCCTCCGCCCCGGACCGCGCCAGCCGCCCGCCGGCCTCCACCGTCACCCGCCCCGCCTCGGGCCCCTCGACCCGCACCACCGGCGCGAAGCCCCGCACCCGCCGCAGCGCCCGCCACAGATCCCGCCGCACCTGATGCGCCAGACGCCGCCGGAACCTCGCGGCCTCCCCCGCCTCGGCCGCCCAACCGTCCCGAGCGAAAACCTCGACCCGCAGAGCCTCCGCCCCGCGCCGAGCCACCTCCGTCGCCCCCACGCGCTCCGAAACCGCCCAACCGCTCATCCCGCCAAGCCCCGCGACTCAAGACGGGTGAACGCCGCAACCCCCCGGAACCTTTCGTTAACCCGACTCCGACGGAGTGCACACGCAAGCTGCACAGGCGCGGCACGCCCGCGGCGCATCCGGTGCACGCCATGCGCACCCCTTGCGGCACGCGGCGTGCACCGTTGCGGCACGCTTGCGGGACACGAAAAAACCCTCACGGCCGCCTCGCCACGGCGTCGATTTCCACCAAAGCCCCCACCGCGAGCGCCGTCACCCCCACCGTGGTCCGCGCCGGCAGGCGTTTTTCGTCAAAAAACGCCCGATAGGCCCCATTGAACTCGCCATAGTCCCTCTCGAATTTGGTCAGGTAGGCCCGGCACTGCACAATATGCGTCAAGTCGAGCCGAAGTTCCCCCAGCACCAATTCAAGATTTTTCATGACCCGCCGGGTCTGAGCCGCCACCCCCTCCGGCAAAGCCGCCTCCGGCGCCTCCGGATCCGTCGGCATCTGCCCCGTCAGGATCACCCAACCGTCCGCCTCGACCGCATGAGAAAACGGCGCAACGGGGCGGGGACCGGAGGCGAAGAGGTGGAACTCAGGCGACAGCATTATAGGCCCTCAGCAGATAGTATTTTCAGACTCTTGTAGCATTTCGAGATACCGCGCGTTTATAGTTCGTCTCATCGTGACTAGTGTTTGTGCTTTGTGGGCCTTATCGCGCAACAACTCAAGCTCGCAAAATAATTCTTGAATATTCAGAACATCTTGATAGACTTGATAATTCCAACTTCTGGAGTTAAAATGATCGAAGAAAGGCATATTCTCAGATCCGTCGGAAAGTCTCACCCTATCCGATCCACCTACATTCCGAGTAATGAAATCGGTTCTTTGTGGATCAATAAAAAACTCGTCCATTCGCTCGTCTCTATGGGAGACAGAGTTTCTTACTGTTCTGTCTGACAGAAGGGGAAAAATGCCTTTTTTATTGATCTCCAAGATACCCTGAATCAGTTGGCTTCTTTCCCGATTTAGCCTCAATAAAGTCTCATATTTCTCTATGGAAAAACTCTTCTTTTTGAGAGGCTTAGTTGGCCAGATATGCAGGCAAACACGTCCGCAAAGGTCGATTACAGATTCAACGCTATCAAAAATCTCCGCTGGCACTTGAACACCCTGCCTAAACAATTCTCCTTGTTCATTTAAGAGTTCTCTAATACTCGAGCGTCGAGCGAGAATTCTATTCGTAAAAAAGACGATTTCAAAAAGATGCCATTCAACTAATTCAAGTATCTCATCCTTCTGACCCCTTGGAGGCAAAGAAAGATCTGCTAGAAAGCTTCCAGCCCCTCCCTTGCTTCGGAGCTCGCCTAATTGACCGCTTATGTCGTCTCTCTCTCTCACAGCGGTATATTGTCGTGCTTCTTCCAGGGATTCTCGAGCTTCTTGTTCCGCAGCGCCGCGAACGCCCGCGCCACCCGCTTCCGCGTCGACTGCGGCATGATCACTTCATCAATGAACCCTTTTTCCGCCGCCACGAACGGGTTCGCGAACCGATCCTCATAGTCCTGCACCCGCTTGGCGACCTTCTCCGGGTCCCCCAGCTCGCTGCGGTAAAGAATCTCGACGGCCCCCTTCGCCCCCATCACCGCGATCTCCGACGTCGGCCAGGCGTAATTCACGTCGCCCCTCAAGTGCTTGGAGGCCATGACCACATACGCCCCGCCATAGGCCTTGCGCGTGATCAGCGTGACCTTCGGCACCGTCGCCTCGCCATAGGCGAACAGCAGCTTGGCGCCGTGCTTGATCACCCCGTCGTATTCCTGCGCCGTGCCGGGCAGGAAGCCGGGCACGTCGACCAGGGTCAGGATCGGAATGTTGAAGCAATCGCAGAACCTTACGAAGCGCGCCGCCTTTCGCGCGCTGTCGATGTCCAGCACCCCGGCCAGCACCATCGGCTGGTTGGCGACGACGCCGACCGTCTCCCCCTCCAGCCGGATGAAGCCGGTGATGATGTTCCTCGCGAAATCCTCCTGCAGCTCGAAGAAGTCGCCTTCGTCGGCGAGCTTCAGGATCAGCTCCTTCATGTCGTAGGGCTTGTTGGGGTTCTCCGGCACCAGCGTGTCGAGGCTCGGCTCCAGCCGCCCCGGGTCGTCGAAGAACGGCCGGACAGGAGGCTTCTCGCGGTTCGACTGCGGCAGAAAGTCGATCAGCCGGCGGGTCTGCACGATGGTCGCCAAGTCGTTCTCGAACGCCGCGTCCGCGACCGAGGATTTCGAGGTGTGCGTCTTCGCCCCGCCCAGCTCCTCCGCCGTAACCACCTCGTTCGTCACGGTTTTCACCACGTCCGGCCCGGTGACGAACATGTAGGAGGAATCCTTCACCATGAAGATGAAGTCCGTCATCGCCGGGGAATAGACCGCGCCGCCGGCGCAGGGCCCCATGATCAGCGATATTTGCGGCACCACGCCCGAGGCCATGATATTTCTTTGGAATACTTCCGCATAACCGGCGAGCGAGCTCACCCCCTCCTGGATCCGCGCCCCGCCGGAATCATTGATCCCCACGACCGGCGCCCCATTGCGCATGGCCATGTCCATGATCTTGCAGATCTTTTCGGCATGGGTCTCCGACAAAGACCCGCCGAACACGGTAAAGTCCTGAGCGAACACGTAAATCTGCCGCCCGTTGACCGTCCCCCAGCCCGTCACGACCCCGTCGCCGTAGGGCCGGGACTGCTCCATCCCGAAATCCGTACACCGATGCGCAACGAACATGTCGTATTCTTCGAACGAGCCTTCATCGAGCAGCAGCTCGATCCGCTCTCGCGCCGTCAGCTTGCCCTTGGCGTGCTGACCGTCGATGCGCTTCCGACCGCCGCCGAGCCGGGCGGTCTCGCGCCGACGTTCCAGTTCCGTGAGAATGTCCATGGTCGACCGTCCCTCTTGTCCGCGGCGCAACATAGTTGCGGAGATCGGCGAAGGAAACGATTGATCCGCAACGCCGCGAGGCGCGCGAAACCGCCGATCCACAGCCCTTGGGGACGCACGCCCCGAAACTCAAGTACCTGACAGCATGAGATATTTTCCCGATCAAGAGTTTCACATAGGAACGATGCGAAACGAGCCCCTAAGCGGCGCGGTCCTCGCCTGGACCTCCCGCGCCCAAGCATCGGCCCTCGCCTGCGGCTCGCGCGGCCCGCCCCCCGGACTCCCCTCGCGCCACGCGACGATCCCGAACGGCGCGCCCTCTCCCCGCCGCGCCGACGGCGGCCCGTGTCGGCCGTCGCGCTCCAAGGCGCGATTGACGCCGCTCCTCAACCCGATACCATTCCAGCCAAACCGAAGGCTGCGGACGGGCCTTCCGGGGAGCGGATCGAACCATCAAGGGAGGCGCGACATGCCTGTCGTATCCATGCGGGTGAACGGGAAACCGGTCGCCGGAGAGGTGGAGGGCCGCACCCTCCTCGTTCAATTCCTGCGCGAGGACCAGGGCATGACCGGCACCCATGTCGGCTGCGACACCTCGCAATGCGGGGCCTGCGTCGTGCTGGTGAACGGCGAAAGCGTGAAAGCCTGCGCCGTCTTCGCCCAGGACCTCGCCGGCGCCGACGTCACCACGGTCGAAGGGATGGCCAACGCCGACGGCTCGCTCGGCATCATCCAGCAGGCGTTTCAGGACAACCACGGCCTGCAATGCGGCTTCTGCACCCCGGGCATGGTGATGACCGCGGCGGACCTTCTGGCCCGCAACAGCGACCCGTCGGAGGACGAGATCCGCGAGTATCTCGAAGGCAATCTGTGCCGCTGCACGGGCTACCACAACATCGTGAAGTCGATCCAAGACGCGGCCGGCAAGATGCGCGCCGCGGCGACGGCGGCCGAGTAAGGCCCTCCGCGCGGACGCGGCGGCCGACAGGCCCCGGGTCCCCGCAGCGCACGGGCCGCGGCGTCAGGGAGGGCGCCGCGGCCTCGCCGCACCAACGGCAGCAACCCATGCCGCCCGTCGGGACTTCGCCCCCGACGCGGCGGACGGCAGTCACCAGGGAGGTCAGACATGCCCAAGGACCATGGCATCGGCGCCAGCACGAAGCGCCGCGAGGACATCCGCTTCCTCACCGGAAAAGGACGCTACACCGACGACATCAACGTCGCCGGCCAGACCTACGCCTTCATCCTGCGCTCCAACCAGGCGCACGCGACCATCCAATCGATCGACACGGCGGCCGCCAAGGCGGCGGACGGCGTGCTCGCCGTCCTGACTTCGGCCGATCTCGACGGCGTCGGCGGGCTGCCCTGCGGCTGGCAGATCCACTCCCGCGACGGCTCGCCGATGGCCGAGCCGCCGCACCCGGTGCTCGCCTCCGGCAAAGTGCGGCACGTGGGCGACCCGATCGCCATGGTCGTGGCCGAGACCTATGAGCAGGCGCGCGACGCCTCCGAAAAGATCGAGGTCGATCTCGTCGCCCTGCCCGCCGCCGTGGACATGGCCGAGGCGATCAAGCCCGGCGCCCCGCAGGTGCATGACGAGGCCGCTGGAAACCTCTGCTACGACTGGACTTTCGGCACCCCGCAGGAGGAGACGGACGCCGCCTTCGCCTCCGCCCGCCACGTCACCAAGCTGGAGTTGGTGAACAACCGCCTGGTGGCCAACCCGATGGAGCCGCGCGTCGCCATCGGCGAGTTCTCCGCCCATGACGGCATGCACACGCTGCACACCACCTCG
Source organism: Pseudomonadota bacterium (assembly GCA_039025075.1). GTDB lineage: Bacteria > Pseudomonadota > Alphaproteobacteria > Rhodobacterales > Rhodobacteraceae > Albimonas. Next base: position 6,478 of record JBCCPD010000017.1, read on the forward strand.
CAGAACCCGCATGTCATCCGTTTGCTGATGGGCGCTTTCGTGCTCGGCATCCCCGAGCACAAGCTGAGGGTCATCGCCCCCGACGTGGGCGGCGGCTTCGGCGCCAAGATCTACCACTACGCCGAAGAAGCGCTGGTGACCTTCGCCGCCAAGCAGATCGGCCGGCCGGTCAAGTGGACCTCGGACCGGTCCGAGGCCTTCATGTCGGACGCCCAGGGCCGCGACCACGTCACGACCATCGAGCTGGCGCTGGATGCCGACGGCAAGTTCCTGGGCATCCGCACCGACACGCTGGCGAACATGGGCGGCTACCTCTCGGTCTTCGCCACCGCGGTGCCGACCTATCTGCACGGCACCCTGATGGCGGGCAACTACACCACGCCCAAGATCACCGTGAACGTGAAAGCGGTCTTCACCAACACCGTTCCGGTGGACGCCTATCGCGGCGCCGGCCGGCCCGAGGCGACCTTCCAGCTGGAGCGGGTCATCGACAAGGCCGCCCGCGAAATGGGCATCGATCCGTCCGAGCTGCGGCGCCGCAACTTCGTGCAGCCCGACCAGTTCCCCTACGAGACGCCCGTCGCCGTCGCCTACGACACCGGCGATTACGAGGCGACTCTCGCCAAGCTGGAGGAGATGTCCGGCAAGGCGGGCTTCGAAGCCCGCCGCGCGGAAAGCGCCCGCAACGGCAAGCTTCGCGGCTACGGCCTCGCCTGCTATATCGAAGCCTGCGGCATCGCCCCCTCGGCCCTGATGGGGCAGCTCGGCGCCCGCGCCGGCGGGTTCGAGAGCGCGCAGGTCCGCGTCAACGCGGCCGGCGGCGTGACGGTCTGGACCGGCGCCCACTCCCACGGCCAGGGCCATGAGACGGCCTTCGCCCAGGTGGTCGCCGACATGCTCGGCCTGCCCGAGGAGATGGTCGACATCGCCCATGGCGACACCGCCATGGGGCCGATGGGCATGGGCACCTACGGCTCGCGCTCGCTCGCGGTTGGCGGCTCCGCCATAGTCAACGCCACCAACAAAGTTATCGAGAAGGCCCGCACCATCGCCGCCCACATGATGGAGGCCTCGGAGGCGGACGTGGAGTTCAAGGACGGCGCCTTCACCGTCGCCGGAACCGACAAGTCCATGGCCTTCGGCGAAGTGGCCCTCGCCGCCTACGTCCCCCACAACTTCCCCTTCGACAAGGTGGAGCCGGGGCTGGAGGAGCAGGCCTTCTACGACCCCTCCAACTTCACCTACCCCGCCGGCGCGTACGCCTGCGAGGTGGAGGTGGATCCGGAGACCGGCGTGACCGAGGTGCTCGGCTTCTGGGCGGCGGATGATTTCGGCAACGTCATCAACCCGATGATCGTCGAGGGCCAGGTGCAGGGCGGCGTCGCGCAGGGCATCGGCCAGGCCTTGCTGGAGCATTGCGTCTACGACGCGGATGGGCAGCTGCTGTCCGGGTCCTACATGGACTACGCCATGCCCCGGGCCGACGATCTTCCCATGGTCTCCGTCGACCATTCCTGCATCACGCCGTGCACCCACAACCCGCTCGGCGTGAAGGGCTGCGGCGAGGCGGGGGCCATCGGCTCTCCGCCGGCGCTGGTCAACGCGGTGCTCGACGCGCTGAACGCCGGCGGGCACGACGTGGCCCATATCGACATGCCCCTGTCGCCCCGCCGCGTCTGGGCCGCCCTCAACTGATCCTCGCGGCGGAGGCGCCCCGGCGTCTCCGCCCCCCTCAAGGGAGAGACCCATGTATTCGTTCGACTTCGTGAAGCCCGGAAGCCTCGCCGAAGCCGTCTCCGCCCTCGGCGCCGAGGACGCGCAGGCGCTGGGCGGCGGCCAGACCCTGATCCCCACGCTCAAGCAACGCCTCGCGAGCCCCTCGGCCCTGGTGTCCCTCAAGGACGTGCCGGAGCTTCAGGGCGTCTCCGTCGACGGCGGCGCGGTGGTCTGCGGCGGCGCCGCGACCCACCATGAGATCGCCGAGGCGACGGCCTCCGCCGCGCCGGCGATCTCCGCCCTCGCCGGACATATCGGCGATCCGGCGGTGCGCCACCGCGGCACCATCGGCGGCAGCCTGGCCAACAACGACCCGGCCGCCTGCTGGCCCGCGGCGGCCCTCGGAACCGGCGCGACGATCACCGTCCAAGGCGCCGGCGGCGCCCGCGACATCGCCGCCGACGACTACTTTCAGGGCATGTTCGCCACGGCGCTGGAAGAAGGCGAGATCGTCGCGAAAGTGTCGCTGCCCGTGCCCGACCGCGCCGCCTACCAGAAATTCGTGCAGCCGGCCTCGCGCTTCGCCCTCGTCGGCGTCTTCGTGGGCCTGAAGGGCGGCGAGGTGCGCGTCGCGGTCACCGGCGCCTCCGAGAACGGCGTCTTCCGCTGGTCCGAGGCGGAGGCGGCGCTGGCCGGCTCCTTCTCCGCCGACGCGATCGAGGGGCTCTCGGTCCCGGCCGACGGCATGATCGGCGACCTGCACGCCGATCCCGCCTACCGCGCGCACTTGGTGAAGGTGATGACCAAGCGCGCCGTCGCCGCGGCCTGAGGCCGAACGAAAAAAGGGGCGCGGCGGGCGAACCCGGCCGCGCCCCAGACAACGGCTTCCTCTGCGCGGGAAACCGAGGGACGCGACAGTCTGTCCCTGGACTGAAGGCGAAATTGCGGCGGCTCGCCGGCTCAGCCGCCCCGAACGCCCTTCCCGGCCAGCAGATCGTCCAGCATCCCGTCCAGCCCCTCGCCGTCGCGCAGAGACAGCTCCACCGGCAGCGGCATGGCTTTGCCGCGAAACTCCGGCGGCAGGCGCACCGCGTCCTTTTCGGTGGTGACCAAGCGGGCGCCGAGCGCCTCCGCCTCCTTCTCCAACCGCCTCAGCGCCGCGGGCGCGTAGGGCTGATGATCGGCGAAGGCGCGTTCGGCGACGACCTCCGCGCCTAGGCCCCTGAGCGTGGCGAAGAACTTCTCGGGGCGCCCGATGCCGGCGAAGGCCAGCACCCGCTCCCCGCGCCAATCGATGCCGATGGGCTTGGGGCGCACCTCCCCCTCCAGCCGCGGCACGCCGTCGAGATGCGGCCAACGTTTCTGGAGCGCGGCGCACTGCTTTTCCGTGCCCAGGACCAGCGCCGCGTCGGCGCGGGAAAGGCCCGACAGCACCGGTTCGCGCAACGGTCCGGCCGGGATCAGTCGCCCGTTGCCGAAACCCGAGACGGCGTCGATGACGACGACGGAAAGATCCTTGGCGAGGCCGGGGTTCTGAAAACCGTCGTCCATGACCAGCGCCTGCGCCCCCGCCTCCGCCGCCGCGCGCGCCCCTGCGACGCGGTCGGCGCAGACCCAGACCGGCCCGTAGGCGGCGAGCAGCAGAGCCTCGTCCCCCACGGCCTGCGCGTCGTCCTCCAAGGTCACGCGATGAGGCCCGTCGCGGCCCGCCGCGCCGCCATAGCCGCGGGTCAAGGCGTGCGCCGCGATCCCACGCGCCGCCAAGGCCTGCATCAGGTGGATCGCCACGGGCGTCTTGCCGGCTCCGCCCGCGGTGAGGTTGCCGACGCAGATCACCGGAACCGGCGCCCGCCAGCGCGGCCGGCGCGACGCCCGGATCGCCGTGGCCAGACCCCAGATGCCACCGACGGGCCCCAGAAGCCGCGCGAGCAGCCCCGTCCGCTCGGGCGGCTTGAACCAGAACCCCGGGGCCTTCATGCCCTCGCCTCCGGCAGCATCGCCAGCAGCGTCGTCAGAGCTCGATCGAGCGCCGCCTGCCCGTCGCCGAGCGCCTCGGCCGCCGCCCGCGCCATCGCTTCCCGCCGCGGCGCATCGCGCAGCAGGGCGGCGACCTCGCGGCCGATGCCCGCTCCGCCGTTCACCTGCACGGCGCCGCCGGCCGCCGCCAGCGCCGCGAAATCCTCCGCGAAGTTTTCCGTATGAGGCCCGTGGAGCACGGCGCAGCCCAGCGCCGCCGGCTCGTGCGGGTTGTGGCCGCCCAACGGGACCAACGAGGCGCCTAGGAAAGCCGCCGGCGCCAGCCGGTACCACGCCCCCATTTCCCCCAACGTGTCGAGCACGTGCACCTCCGTGTCCGAACCCGGCGTCTCGCCCTGCGAACGCCGCGTGACGGTCAGCCCCGCCGCTTGGAACAGCGCCGCGACCTCCGCGCCGCGCTCGGGATGCCGGGGCGCGGCGAGGGTCAGCAGGCCGAGCAAGCCCGTCGCGCGATGCGCTTCCGCCACCGCCGCCTCCTCCCCCACATGAGTGGAGGCGGCGAGCCAGATCGGCCGTCCGGCGCAGGCCGCCGCCAACGCCTCCCGCGCCGCGGGCCGGTCCGGCGGGGCCGCGCCGGCCTTGAGGGAGCCGGCGGCCACGGCCCCCCGCGCGCCCAGCGTCCTCAGACGCGCCGCCGCGGCCTCGTCCTGCGTCAGCACGACCTCGAAACAGCCCAGCAGCGCCGCGATCATCGCCGGCGCCTTGGCCCAGCGCGCGGCAGAGCGCTCGGACATCCGCGCATTGACCATGGCCATCCGCGCCCCGCCCTCGGCCGCCGCGTGGACCAGCGCCGGCCAGATCTCGCTCTCCACCCAGACCGCCAGATCGGGCCGCCAATGGGCTGCGAAACGCCGAGGGCCGGCGCCGCCGTCCACGGGCGCGAATTGGTGCAGGGCGCCGTCCGGCAAGCGCTCCGCCGCCAGTCCAGCGGCCGTGCGGGTGCCGGTGGTCAGCAGCGGCGTCGCGTCCGGCCGCGCCGCCCTCAGGGCCGCGATGAGGGGCAGGACGCTCAGGCTCTCCCCCACGCTGGCCGCATGAAACCACGCCAGCGGCCCGGGCGGACGGGGCAGCGAGGCAAGGCCCAGCCGCTCCTCCAGCCGCGCCGGATCCTCCTTGCCACGGGCCGCGCGACGAGCCAGCAGAGGGCGCATCAGCGGCCCCGCGGCCCGCGCCGCGGCCAGGTAGAGGCGCAGCGACGGCGGCGGCCTCACGGACTCGCCGCGGTCGGCGCGATGGGCGCCCGTCTTCCCGCCAGCTCGTCCGCCCGGGCCGTCGCGGCGTTCAGCGCCGCCTCCAACGCCAGGCGATGCGCTTCCAAGGCGTCCTCGCTTCGCGCCTGCGGTGGGGGCACGGCCGGGCCCGCCACCTTGGCGCCGCGCCCGAACGGCAACGGCAGCATGAACCGGTCCCAGCTGCCGAAGACGATGGCCCGGCGCGTCGCGAAGGCGTAAGGGACCACCGTCGCCCGGCTCAGCAACGCCAACGCCGCCATGCCCGGCTGCATCCGCCCTCGCGGCCCCCGAGGCCCGTCCGGCGTGGCCGCCACCAACGCGCCGGAAGCCAGGACCTCGCGCACCGCCTTGGCCGCCTCGCGTCCGCCCTTGTCCTTGTCCGGCTTGCGCGGGTCCTTGGCCGAACCGCGGATCGAAGGAACGCCGAAGCGCGCCACGCAATCGGCGATCATGTCTCCGTCGCGATTGGCCGAGATCAACGCATGCACCACCGCGCCTTCGCGGGCCCGTTCCGACGGGATCATGATCACACGTCCGTGCCAGACGAAGATCATGTGAGGGTCGGGGGACCGGATGGCCGCGTCCAGCGCCTCCGTGCCTTCCTCCGTCCAGCGCGTGGTGCCCTGCACCAGACGGATCCAAAACGCCCCGGCGGCCGAGGCGGCGCGCCGCGCCCAGCCGATCTCCCGCAACCGCGCCACGCGCGGGCGAGGCCTCAGCCCAGCTCCTCGGTCGGGCTGGTCTCCTGCTCCTCATCGCGCAGGCGGTGGATATGGGCGATGAAGTAGCGGGCATGCGCATCGTCCACCGTCCGCTGCGCCGCGGTCTTCCAGGCGGCATGGGCCGAGGCGTAGTCGGGATACATCCCCACCAGATCGATCTCGTCCACGTTCTTGAAACGGGTGGAGGCCGGGTCGACGAGCTCGCCCCCGAAGACGAGGTGAAGACGCTGCGCCATGGCTGAGGGCTCCTGTCAGGTGCAAGTCCGAGAGATCCGAGCCGGCGTAGACCGCGCCGCAGGCCGAGGTCAATCGGGCGAAAGACGGGCCCGGCCTCAGCCTGGATCGCGCACGCCCAGCCGCCGCAGAAAGCCCGGCATCAACGCCGGCGCGCAAGCGATCAGGCCGTGCAGCTTCGGCTCCGCCCGATTGAACGTCGGCCGCGCGCCTTCTGCGTCGCGCACCGCCGCGCCCGCCTCCTCGGCGATCAGGCAGGGCGCCGCGTCCCACTCCCACACCCCGCCGACGGAGAGGGAGGCGTCGAAGCGCCCCTCCGCCACCAAGCACAGACGCCAGGCCAACGAGGCGCGGAAGTGCCGGTCGACCGGCGGCGGGCCGCCGGGCCAGCGGTCGGCCTTCAGGCCGAACTTGGAGGCGAGCGCCGTGGCCCCCGCCTCGACCTCCCTTCCGCTGGCGCGGATCGGTTCGCCGTTCTTGCGCGCCCCGGCGCCGCGCGCGGCCGCGAAGAGCTCGCCCCGCGCCGGCAGCATCACCGCCGCGGCGATCACCTCGCCCGCCTCGGCGAGCGCGATGGACACGCCGAAGGCGTCCTCGCCCGCGGCGTAGGCGCGCGTGCCGTCGATGGGGTCGACGATCCAGACGCGCCGCGCGCCCAGCCGCGCGGCGTCGTCCTCTGTTTCCTCGGACAGCCAGCCGAAGCCAGGCCGTGCGGCGGTCAGCTCCTCGCGCAGCATGCGGTCGATCTCTAGATCGACCTCGGTCACCGGGCCTTGGCCGCCGCCCTTCTCCCAGGTGTCGAAGCCGGCGGCGCGGCGCGTCAAAGCGATCTCGCCGGCCGCGCGCGCGGCCTCGATCATCAGGTCGAGCTCCGCCGCGGCGTCCGCGCGGGAAAAGTCATCAGCCGCCGGCAACCGTCAGCCCCTCCACCAGAAGGGACGGAACGACCGCGCCGCGGTTCGGGTCGGCGTCGTTCGCCGGCATGATCGAGGCCAGCATGCCGTTGAGATTGCCGGCGATGGTGATCTCGTTGACCGGATGGACGATCTCTCCGCCCTCGACCCAAAAGCCCGAGGCGCCGCGCGAATAATCGCCGGTGTTGCCGTTGATCGACGCCCCGATCAGCGAGGTCACCAGAAGGCCGGTTCCCATCCGCGCCATCAGATCCTCGAAACTCGCCTCGCCCTGGGTCAGCTGCAGGTTCGTCGTGGACGGCGACGGCGCCCCCCCGGGCCCGCGCGCGGCGTTGGCGGTGCTCTCCAGCCCCAGCTGGCGGGCCGAGGCGAGGTCGAGCACCCAGGATCGCAGGACGCCGTCTTGCACGAACGCGGTCTCGCGCGTGGCCAGCCCTTCGGCGTCGAAGGGGCGCGAGGCGGGCCCGCGCACCCGCAGCGGCCGCTCGGTCACCGACAGGCTCTTGGGCAGCACCTGCTCTCCCATCCGCGCCTTCAGCCAGCTGGAGCCGCGCGCCACCGCCGCGCCGTTGGCCGCACCGATCAGGTGGCCGATCAGGCCGCTGGCCACCCTCTCATGATAGAGCACCGGGAACGCGCCGGTCGGGGGGCGCTTGGGGTTCAAACGCGCCACGGCCCGCTCGCCGGCGTCGCGGCCGATGTCACGCGCGTCGGGCAGCTCGTCGGCATAGCGGCGGCTTTCGCCGCGGAAGTCCCGCTCCATGCCCAGCCCCTCGCCGGCGATCGCCGACACGTAAAGGCCCGAGGCGGTGCGCGCGTAGCCGCCCGCGAAGCCGTTGCTGGCCGCCAGATCGATGCGGCGGCGGGACCAGGACGCTCCGGCCCCTTCGGCCTGCGACACCCCGTCGACCGCCAGCGCCGCTGCCTCGGCCTCCTTCGCCATCGTCTCCAGCGCCGCCGGCTCGGGCGGCCCGGCCGGGTCCGCCAGGTCGAGCCCGTCGGCATCGCGCCGGTCGGTCAGGTGAGAGGGATCGGCGAGGCCGCACCAGGGATCGTCCGGCGCGACGCGCGCCATGGCGACGGCTCGCTCAGCCAAAGCCCTCAGCGTGGCGGAGGACGCGTCGGAGGCCGACACCGTCGCCTGTCGACGGCCGAGGAAGACCCGGATGCCGACGTCGACACCCTCCGCCCGCTCCGCCTGCTCCAACCCGCCGGCGCGCACGTCGGCGGAGAGGCTTTCGGAGTAGATGGCGAGCGCGTCCGCCGCCTCCGCCCCCGCGGCCTTGGCCGCGTCCAGCATCTCCGCGCAGATGTCCGCCCCGGTCCGCGCGTCTCCGTCCATCGCCATCGTCGATCGCTCCTTGGCGGGCCGTCGCCTCGATCGGGGCGCGCCATGCCGCATCCGGGTCGGGGCGCGGCGCCGGTCCGCACCGGCCCCGGACGCCGTCCGGCCCGCTCGACCCGATACCTATCCGCAGGACGGCCGACGTCAATCGCCGCCGCCGAAGCCGACGCAACGGAAAGCGGGCGCGGCATTGACCTGCGTCAAATGTCGAATCGTCCCGGTCGCCGATGCTTGAGCCATGAAACCGAAAGGCTGTCGGACCATGACCCCAGACGACCCGGAGGCCGCGCGGCTGTTCTGCCGCAACCTCATGGCCGGCGCCGACGGCCCTCCCGCCGGTCCGGGCCGCGCGACGGAGGCGGGGGTCCGGCGGCTCGCCGTCGCCGCCATCGCCATGGCTCACCGCCGCGCCGGCCTCTGCGCGGACTGCCCTGGCGTTCGGCTGGCCGACGGGCTCGTCGCTCCGCCCTGCGCGGCTTGCCCTGCGGCGCGCGCGGCCGAGCGCTCGACGCCGCGGGACGCCTGAGCCTGCTCTCCGGACGCACGCCGCGGCTTTCCCCCCGCGGCCCCGCGCGCTAGGTCGCAGGCTCCCCGTTTGCCTGCAGGAGCCGCTCCATGACCCGCACTCTCTTCGTCACCGGCGCCTCCACCGGCATCGGCGAGGCGACGGCCCGGGCCGCCGTCGCAGCCGGCTGGAACGTCGCGCTCTTCGCCCGCTCCGCCGACGCGCTCTCCGCCCTCGCGGACGACCTGGGCCCGAACGCTCTGGCGTTTCCGGGCGACGTGGCGTCCTTCGACGACCAAGCCCAGGCCGTGGCGGCGACGGTCGAGCGCTTCGGCGCACTCGACGCCGCCTTCGCCAATGCCGGCAAAGGCGCCGCCGCCGCGGGCACCGAGGGCGGCGACGTCGAGGATTGGCGCGCCATGATCGACGCCAACGTCATGGGCGCGCTCCTGACAGCCAAGGCCGCCCTGCCGCATCTGCGCGCCGCCAAGGGCCATTTCCTGGTGACAGGCTCCAACGCCGGTCGGCGGCACATGAAAGGGTCGGTCTACGGGGCGACCAAGTGGTTCATCCGGGGCTGGGCCGGCAACCTGGCGATGGAGATGGAGGAGTGGGGCGGCCGCTGCACCGTCCTCTCCCCCGGCATGGTCGACACGCCCTTCTTCGACACGCCCAAGCCCCAGGGCCTGACCGCCGACGACGTCGCCCGCGCCGCGATGTTCGCGCTCGACCAGCCCGCAGGCGTGAACACCCGCGAAATCCACGTAACCCCGCTGCCCTGATGCGCGTCGAGATCGCCCCCGGCATCCGCCTCTTCTTCGACGTGGAAGGCGCCGCGCTGGTCCCCGACGGGCCCCGCTTGCGACGCCGTCCGACGCTGATCCTCCTGCATGGCGGGCCCGGCGCGGATCACTCGATCTACAAGCCCGCCTTCTCCGCTCTCTCGGACCTCGCCCAGGTCATCTATCTCGACCATCGCGGCAACGGCCGGTCCCATATCGGAGGGCCGGAGGACTGGACCCTCGACCGATGGGCCGACGACCTCGCCGCCTTCTGCGACGCCTTGGAGATCGAGGCGCCGGTGATCTACGGCGCGTCCTTCGGCGGCTTCGTCGCCCAGGCCTTCGCCATCCGTCACCCGGATCGCGTCGCCGGCCTGATCCTCTCCAACACCTCGGCGCGCTACGACTTCGAGGCCATCTACGCCGCTTTCGGCCGCATCGGCGGGCCAGAGGCCCGAGCGGCGGCCGAGGGCTATTGGGGCGATCCGACCGCGGAAAGCCGCGCGCGCTACCACGCGGTCTGCCTGCCGCTCTACGCCCGCACGCCGCCGGATGCCGACGCCTGGGCCCGCATCCAGCTGCGCAACGACGTCGCCCTGCACTTCAACGGCCCGAAGAACGAGCAGGGCCGCTTCGACTTCCGTGGCGCCCTGCAGAACCTGCCAGCGCCGGTGCTGCTGATGGCCGGCGAGGACGATCCCGTGACCCCGGTCGAGTTCTCTGACGTCATCGCCGAAGGGCTGGCGCCGGAACGGCTCACCTATATCCGCGTCCCCGGCGCCCGGCACATGCTGATCGCCGACGCGCCGGACGCGGTGCTCGCCGCCCTGCGCGAGTTCCTGCAAGCGCTGCCGGAGCCGGCCGGCTAGGCCGCCGCCTCCACGCCGAAGACGGCGCGCGCGAACTCAGGATAGGCCTCCGCGATCTTATGCGCGACGGGCCCGCGGATCAGCGCCAGCGTCTCCGCGTCCGGCAGCCCGGTGGTCGGCGGCTCCTCCGGCGCGTCGAAGTCGAAGCCGGTGCGGTCCCGGACCTCTTCCAACGTCACACCCGGATGCAGGCTCGCCAGGGAGAAGCGCGCCCGCTCCCGATCGAACATCATCAGACACAGCTCGGTCACCAGCGCGTGGGGTCCGCCCCGGCGGCGCACCCCGGGGGGCGAGACGCCGGGCGCGGAGATGAAATCCACCTGCTCCACGAACACGCGCGGCGAGTGCTCCTCCCGGAACAGGATCACCCGCGGCACTTCGAAATAGAGGTAGGCGGAACCGAATGCGCCGGACCAGCGCACCTTCATGTTCGGATAGGCGCCCGCCCCGTGAAGGTTGATGTTCGCCTGCCCGTCGATCTGCCCTCCCGAGAGGAAGAAGGCGTCCATGCGCCCTTGCCCGGCCATGTCGAACAGCTCCATGCCCCCGTCGGAGCGATGCTCCGGCAGGTCCGAGCCCAGCACCGTCACCCGCATCCCGCGTTTTTCCCGCGCCAGCAGCGCGCCGGAGCCGGGGATCGGCGACATGGTGCCCACCGCCACATGCCGGCACCCGTCCAGCAGGCCGCAGATCACATGGATCAGAAGCTCTTCCCGCCGAACGCCGCCGAGCGCCTCGGCGCTCACTGGGCCGCCTTCGCCTGAGCGGGCGTGATGACGTCGAGCCAGCCCTCCCCGCCCTCGTCGCGGCTCGCCGAGCGGGCGGTCGCCGCATAGGTGCGCATGGCCGCGTCGTCGATCCCGTAGAAGCCCGGCGCGTCCATGGGCCAGGCCCCGCCTGGCGCCTCGGCCACCGCTTCGACGTAGAGGTCGCTCACCAGGTTCGGCGCCTTGGCCGGATCGGCGGCGAGGTTGCCCTCAACGATCCGCTCCGCCGTCGCCACGGTGCGCTTGGCGGCATGGGCGATGGTCTTGACGTGATGCAGCCCGCCGACCCAAAGGTTGCCGAAGCGGTCCGCCTCGGCCACGTGCAGCACCGCCACGTCCGGCTGGATCGCCGGCAGCAGCACGATCGGGTCTTCGTCCGCCTCGAACGGGTTCTGGATCACCTTCCAATCCGGCCGATGCTTGAGCAGGTCCGAGCCGATCACCCCACGGATGGGAGTGAACGGAGCCCCCTTCTCCCCCGCCTGCATCGCCGCATAGACCGCCGGGCAGGTCGCGTCCTTCACCCTCACGCGCCCCTCCTTCACGGCGGCGGAGAAGAACGGGGCCTGACCGTACTCGCTGAGGCTGACGCCAGACGTCTCCACCGTCGCCACGCAGCCCGCGCCGATCAAGGCGTCCACCGCCAGCCGGCCCACGGGAACCGTGACGACGTGCAGGTCCCGCGCCTGCCGCGCGATCAGCGCCCGGGCCAGCGCCATGGGCACGAACGGCTCTTTGCTTATGGCGACCAGAGCGCCGTCCGGAACGCGCGCCGCCAGCGCCTCGACGCTTTCGATCATGGCCATGTCTCGTCTCCTCCCGTCTCCGGCACGCTTCGGCGCGCGCCCGTGGTTTCGACGCCGCGTTCCGAACGCGGCGAGCTCAGCCCTGCGCCACGCGCACCCGGCGCGCGGAGATCTCCTCGCCGGCCCCGTTCACCAGCCGCGGCTCGAGCGGCGCGCCGCTCTCGGCATCGACCAGCCGCGCGCCGCCCTCGACCGGCGACCAACGGTCCGCCCACTCCATCAGAGCGGCCAGAACCGGGAACAGCGCCTTGCCCTTCTCCGTCAGGCGGTATTCGTCCCGCGCCGGCCGCTCCTGATACCGCTCCCGTCGCAGCACGCCCTCCGCCTCCAGCCGCCGCAGCCGGTCCGCCAGAACGTGCCGGGTGATCCCCAGCCGCTTTTGGAACGCCTCGTAGCGGCGCACGCCCGAAAAGCAGTCGCGCAGGATCAACAGCGTCCAGCGGTCGCCGATCACGGCCATGCCGCGCGCCGCTGGGCACGGGTCGTCGGATAGCTCGCTCCATCTCATCGAGCGCAGATTAGCGCGGCGGACGCCGTTCGGAAAGCGAACCGGCATCGGCGTGCCGAACCGGAGCCTCGGGCGTGACGCCGGAGACTTCGAGCAGCAGCTTTCGCCGCACCGCATTGGCGAAGCTCGCCGCGTCGTCCGCCGTCACCACGAAGCTCACCGGGCCGCCGATGATCCGGTCCGCGAAGGCCTGCTCCAGATCGTAGGAGATCGGACGGCCCGAGCAGCTACGGCACAGAACCGCCAACCCGTTGATGGAAATGCCGTCGGCCAGCACCTCCGCCCGCGCCTCCTCGATGCTTGGGCCGTTCCAGTTGTTGGCGCTGTCGGCGCTCAGATCGAGCACCTTGCGCGTCCCATCATAAGCGTTGCCCTCGATCAGCGCCTTGCCGAACAGCAGCGCCGCGCCGATGGCGTTGCGGCCGTAGGCCTGGCGCGGCGGACCGAGCAGAGCGCCGGCGAAGCGCGCGGCGGCTTCGGGTCCGTCGATCACCGTCCAGTCCGCCACGACCTGCTGGGAGGCGGCGTCGGCCCATTCCACATAGACCACCGCCACGCGTCCCAGCGGCCCGCTGGTCATGGCATGCACCACCGACGGGTCGGTGATCGCCACGGCGTAGCCCTCGCGCTGGAATTCGATCTCCGCCTGGTCGATGGACCCGGTGGCGTCGGCCAGGAGGACGAGCTCCAGATCCACGGCCTCTTGAGCGCCGGCGGGGGCGGCCAGCAGCCACGCCGTCGCGGCCCATGCCGCAAACCTCGCAATCCAGACCCTCACGGCGCGCTCCTCGCAGATGCCACCCCCTGCAACCTGAGCCGCGCCATGGCTGCTTCAACCCTGCCGCGACCGACTCGGCAAACGCGTCCCCCCGCCGCCGCGCGCGGGGGACGGAGCCCTAACGACGACCGTTGCGCTCTCTAGCATCGCGATCCGTCGTCTTGCCGCGTCGAGGTCAGGGCGGCGGTTGAGCCTGCAGCATTCAGTCCGACTCGCTCGGCGAGGGACAGCGCAGGTCCAACCGCGGGCCCCGCCGACCGCCCGTCACTCAATGCTGCCGGCCAGCTGGCACCAGCTTCAGGTCCAGCCCTTCAGCTCGTTCTCGACGATGGCCTCGATCATATCCATGTGGTCCGGCTCGGCGTTCAAGCAGGGGATGTAGGTGAAGGTCTCGCCGCCGGCCTCGTCGAAGCTCTCCTTGATCTCCTCGTTGATCTCTTCGAGCGTCTCGACGCAGTCCGACGAGAACGCCGGCGCCATCACCGCGATGTTCTTCTTGCCGGCTTCGGCGAGGCGCGCGACCTCCTCGACCGTGTAGGGCTGCAGCCATTCTTCCGGCCCGAAGCGGGATTGGAAGGTCAGCACCATCTCTTCGTCGGGGAAGCCCAGGCGCTCCTTCAGCAGACGCGTCGTCTTGGCACAATGGCAGTGATAGGGGTCGCCGCCCTTGGTCAGGTAGCGCAGCGGCAGGCCGTGATAGGAGGTCACGAGCGCGTCGGGACGCGCCTCGAGCCCCTCGTAGGCCCGCTCCACCGACTTCGCCAAAGCCTCGATGTAGAGGGGGTGGTCGTAATAGGCTGGAACCGTCCGCACCGCCGGCTGCCAATTCAGCTTCATCAACGCCCGGAACAGCTGGTCGTTCGCAGTCCCCATGGTCGGAGCCGAGTACTGAGGGTAGAGCGGGAAGAACAGTATGCGCTCGCAG
>JBCCPD010000018.1:0-20578 GCA_039025075.1 Pseudomonadota bacterium
GCAGACGCATGAGCGCATCGACGCGCCGCTGCGACCACAGCACGATCACGATCTGCGGCGTCGGGGGCGGCTCCGGCGGGGCGTTCGTCGGGGTCGCGGGTTTCGACGACGACGCGGCGCGAAGGGTCGAAGCAGCGGGCGGCATGGCTGCGCAGGGCGTCGCCATAGGTTTCTTCGACCCAGCCGGCGATGAAGCGCGTCGGGGCCCTCAGCCTCACGTCGGTCGGGGTCGCATCCGCCAAGGTCAGTCGGGAGAGCCAGCTGTCGAAGACGTCCTTGCCGAGCTCGCGCCGCAGACCGGCGCGCATCCGCTCCCACGCGGCGGCGTCCTCGGCGCGCAGCCCGCCGATGCCGGAGCCGCCGAACGGAGAGGAGGACGCGGACTGACGGGACATGGAGGCACCTGAAGCGGACATCGAATGAAACGGGACGGCGGGGGTCGGCGCCGGGGTCAGCTTTGTCGCCACGGAAGCCCTCGCGCCTTCCAGCCGTTGAGCGACCCGCGGCGGCCGTCGGAGGCGAGGTCGCCCTCGAACCCTTCGGCCACGTTGCAGCAGGCCGAGGCGACGCCGCCGGCGTCGAAGGCGGCCTGCACCGCCAGGGCCGCGTCCTGGGAGCGCGCGCCCGAGCGGCATAAGAAGAGAAGGCGTTGCGGGGCCGCGTCGCCCAAAGTCGCCATCACCTCGTCGACGAAGCCCGGGTTCGCCGCCATGACCGGCCAGGTCTTCCATTCGATCAGGATCGGCTGTTGGCCGAGCGGGGCGAGATCCGGCAGTCCGACGAAGGTCCATTCAGGTCGGGTGCGCACGTCGACGAGCGCGCCGCCGTCTTGCAGAGCGCTCCAGGCCTCGGGGGGCGTGAGCTGCTCGATCCCTGCGGTCTTGCCGGCCATCCGCGCCTTCGCCTCCCTCATCCACCTCCGAGTCGCGCGACCAGGGTAAGCGCCAGACGCGGCGGCTCGCAAGAAGCGGCGGGAGGTCTCAGGGAGGAAAAACAGCAAATCGTTGTCGCAGAACGACTAATTTTTGGGTATGGACAAAAGTCCTAAGTAAAGCGCAAGAGGCCACAGCATCGAATACTGATGGCGAGAAACGTCTTTTAGATTGGGCTGGATTCGGCAGCATGCCACTGACACCGCAAGTTTAGGGTTGCCGCGCCTGGAGCGGCAACCGGAAGAAAAAGTGAACATGACGATCGCGCGACGTTTCCAATGCAAACACCCGGCGCGACGGGACGCCGGGCGGCTGGAACACACGTCGGAAAGCCCGGCGGGCGAGCCTCGAAACGCCAGGCTCAGGCCAGCGCTTTGACCCGGTGGGCCAGGCGCGAAACCTTGCGGCTGGCGGCGTTCTTGTGGATCACGCCCTTGGTCACCCCGCGCATGATTTCCGGCTGCGCGGCCTTGAGCGCCGCGGCCGCGGCCGCGGCGTCGCCGGAGGCGATCGCCTCCTCGACCTTGCGCAGGAAGGTGCGGATTCGGCTGCGGCGCGCCTTGTTGACCTCAGTGCGCCGTTCGGTCTGTCGGATGCGCTTGCGCGCGGACGGCGAGTTGGCCATCGACTGTTGTCTCGCTCGGTTGGGTTTACGAAGAAGCGCGCCTATAGCCTTCGTGCGCGGCGGGGTCAACGACGCCGCGGCCGATGTCGGCGCGCTCGGTCAACGCCTGCCAAGGCATCGGGGCGGCGTAGGCGTGGCCCTGCAGCACGGCCACGCCCATGTCCGCCAGCCGCTCGCCGTCGGCTAGCTCTTCCACGCCTTGGGCGACGACCTCCACGTCGAGGCTGCGGGCGAGGTCGACGATGCCCCGGACCACCGCCTCGCGCTGCGGCGTCTCCAGCTTGGGGGCGACGAAGCGCCGGTCGATCTTCACGCGCCGCGGGCGCAGCGCGATCAGAGTGGCGACGGAGGCGGGTCCGGCCCCGAAATCGTCGATGTCGAACTCCACGCCCAGGTCTGCGAGCAGATCGAGAGACCAGCGCGCGCCCTCGTCGGGCGCGTCTCTGATTTCGAAGGCCAGGGCGCCGCCGGGCAGAGCGGCCGCGCTCACCTGCTCGGCGAAGCGCGCGTCGCGCAGCGAGCGCGCTCCGAGGTTGATGGAGATGCGCGGCGGCGTCCCGCCGGCCTCGACGAGCGCGGCGCGGTCTTCGAGGGCGCGGGCCAGAATGCAGCCGTCCAGATCGGCGATGACGCCCACCTCCTCGGCGCTGCCCATGAAGTCGGCCGGCGCGAGGAGGCCGCGACTCGGATGCCGCCAGCGGGCGACCGCCTCGACCCCCGCGATCTGCCCGGTGCGGGCGTCGAACTGGGGCTGATACCAGGGCTCGAACTCGTCCTGCTCGAGCCCGCGCAGCACGTCGTCGGCGCGGCGGCGCCGCTGCACCGCCTCCTGCCGCAGCGAATGGGAGAAGGCCGCGGCGCGGCCGCGCCCGGACCCCTTGGCGGCGTAAAGCGCCAGGTCCGCCCGCGTCAGCAGATCGGACAGGTTGGCTTCGGCGGGCTGGGATATGGCCAGGCCGACGGAGGCCCCGACGCGGCAGGTCTGATCGCCATAGGCGATGGGCTCCCGCACCTTGGCGATGATGCGCGCCGCGACCACCTCGGGCCCGCCGGCGTCGCAGAGAATCACGAACTCGTCGCCGCCCAGGCGCGCGACGAAGTCGGTTTCCCTGACGTTGCGGCGCAGCAGGCCCGCCACGTGGCGCAGCACTTGGTCGCCCGCGTCGTGGCCCATGGTGTCGTTGATTCCCTTGAAGCCGTCGAGATCGACGAGCAGCAGGGCCGCCGAGTGCTCGGGAAGCTGCGGCCCGATCATGGGCGCGCGCGCGGCCTCCTGCTGAATCTCATGGATCCGACGCTCCAAAAACCGTCGGTTGGGCAGGCCGGTGAGCGGATCGTGGAGGGACGCGCGCTCCGCCGCGGACATCACCTGGACGAGCTCCTCGGAGTTCGCCTCGGCCTGTCGGCGAGCGGCGCGCAGCGCTTCGAAATCGCGGCGGCGGCGCAGGGCGCGAAAGCGCAGACGCAGGTAGATCACGGAGGCGGCCGCGGTGACCAGCGCGGCCGACAGGACGGCCGCGACGCCGGCGCCGGCCGGGGCCGGCTGCGCTTGCGGCCAGGGCGCCGGAAGGGGCCAGGCGGCCAGGGCGGCGGAGCCCACGAGGGCGACCGCGCAGGCGCATTGACGAAGCACATGCAGACGCGGGGCCGCGTCATGCACCATGGCCGCGTGCAAGGAGATCATGAGCGCGATCGCCGCCGCGACCGGCGCGGCCGCGAAACCGCCCAGCGCCGTCAGCGCCAGGATGCACGTCGCCGAGGTCAGGCTGTTCAGCAACGCCAGCAGCGTCGCTTCGCGCCGCGGGCGGGGCCGGCGCAGCACCCGATCGGGCAGGACGGCGAGGCGGCGCAGCAGCGCCCGCTCCCCCGCCTCGGCCATGAAGGCCGGGGCGAAGATGGCGAGCGCCATCAGAGGCGCCATGGCGAAGGACGCGGCGGTTAGCGCCGCCGCGCCGGCGACGGCGTAAAGTCCGGTGTCGCTGCTTCGCGCGGCCGCGTAGCGCTTGAGGGCGTCCGCCTCGGGCGTCGCCCGCCGAGCGCCGGATCGGTCATCGCGTTCCATAGCGTCCCCGCCTTTCAATGATGGCGGGACCGTCGTCGAATACCCTTAACGTCTGGTTGAGCCTGAGCGGCGCCGGCGTCAGCGGCCGCGGAAATGCGGCTCGCGCTTTTCGATGAAGGCGGCCATGCCCTCGGTCTGGTCCTCTGAGGCGAAAAGGCCGTGGAAGAGGCGGCGTTCGAAGCGCACGCCCTCCGCCAGCGCGGTCTCGTAGGCGGCGTCGACGGCCTCCTTGGCGGCCATGGAGGCGAGGGCGGACTTGGAGGCGATCTTCTCCGCCGTCGCCACGGCCTCGTCGAAGAGCTTGTCGACGGGCAGGACACGGGAGACGAGGCCGGCGCGCTCGGCCTCCTCGGCGTCCATGAAGCGGCCGGTCAGAGACATCTCCATGGCCTTGGATTTGCCGACGAATTTGGTGAGGCGCTGGGTTCCGCCAATGCCGGGGATCACGCCCAGATTGATCTCCGGCTGGCCGAACTTGGCGGTTTCCGACGCCAGGATGAAATCGCAGAGCATGGCGAGCTCGCACCCGCCGCCGAGGGCGTAGCCGGAGACGGCGGCGATGGTCGGCGTGCGCAGGCCGACGATGGCGTCGTGATAGCCGGCGAAGAAGTTCTCCCGGAACATGTCCACGGCGGTCTTCTCCGACATCTCCTTGATGTCGGCCCCGGCGGCGAAGGCCTTGTCCGAGCCGGCGATGACGATGCAGCGGATCTTCTCGTCGGCGTCGAACTTCTGCAGCGCGCCGGTCAGCTCGGTCAGCAGCTGGGAGTTGAGCGCGTTCAGCGCCTCCGGCCGGTTGAGCTTGCAGATGCCCACATGGTCGCGGGTGTCGACGATGATCGTCTCGTAGGCCATCGGGGCCCCCCTCTGGCTTGGGATTTCCCTCGGGGCGGGCCGGGTCGATCTGATCGCCGCCTCGGTCCGCGTGAAAGCGGAGGGCGTGGTAGCGGAGGGGCGGCGGGCCTTCAAGCGGCGCCGGCGCTCAGCGCTGGCAGGCGGCGCAGAAGAAAGTGGAGCGGCCGGACTGCACGATGCGCTGCACGAGCGCGCCGCAGCCGGGGGTGCGGCAAACCTCTCCCTCGCGGCCGTAGACGGCGAAGGAATGCTGGAAATACCCAAGCTCTCCGGTGGCTTGACGGTAGTCGCGCAAGGAGGAGCCGCCGGCCTCGATGGCCTCGGCGATGACCTCTCGGATGGCATGGGCGAGGCGCTCCATCCGCGCGGGGCCGATGTTCCCGGCTTTCCTGCGAGGCGAAATGCCTGCGCGAAACAGGGCCTCGCAGACATAGATGTTTCCGAGGCCCGCGACGATTCGCTGGTCGAGCAGCATCGCCTTGATCGGGGAGGCGCGGCCGGCCAGGCGTTCGGACAGGTAGTCGGCCGAAAAGGCGTTGCTCATCGGCTCGGGGCCCAGGGTTTCAAGGAGCCAGTGGGCGTCCTCCTCCCCCGAGGCGATGAGGTCCATCGCGCCGAAGCGGCGCACGTCGTTGAAGGTGACGCGGGCGCCGCCGTCGAGGTCGAAGACCACGTGGTCGTGCTGGGCGAGGTTGGGGACGGGATGGACGAACCGACCCTGGACCTGGTCGCCGATCAGCATGCGGCCGGTCATGCCCAGGTGGATCAGCAGGGTCTCGCGGGAGCCGAGATCCGCGAGGATGTACTTGGATCGGCGGCGCAGACGCTCGATCCGCGTGCCGGTCAGGCGCTCTTCGAAGCGAGGCGGAAACGGCCAGCGCAGGTCCGGGCGGCGCTGGTCCACGGCGATCAGGCGACGCCCCTCCATGACGGGGGCGAGCCCGCGACGCACGGTCTCGACCTCGGGCAGCTCGGGCATGTTTCTTTCGCGCGCTCCGGGGAGTAAGGCATGGGCCCATGTCAGAGGTCCCCGATAGCCCCCCCGCCCCCGAGTCGACCACCCCGCTCAGCGCGCAAGGCGCCACGCATTTCGGCTTCCGCGACGTGCCGGAGGGGGAGAAGGCCGGCCTGGTGCGCGGGGTATTCGCCTCAGTCGCGTCGCGTTACGATCTTATGAACGATCTGATGTCCGGCGGGGTGCACAGGCTGTGGAAGGATGCGGTGATCGACTGGATGGCGCCGCGGCCCGGGATGCGCCTGCTGGACGTCGCCGGGGGGACCGGGGACATCGCCTTCCGGTTCCTCAAGCGGGTGCGCCATGACGGCGAGGTCGTGGTCCTGGACCTGACCCAGGATATGCTGGATGAGGGCCGCGCGCGGGCGGACAAGCAGGGGCTGGAGGGCCTGAGCTGGGTCTGCGGCGACGCCATGTCGCTGCCGTTCGAGGATCGCAACTTCGACGCCTACGCCATCGCCTTCGGCATCCGCAACGTGACCCGGCCGGCGGAGGCGCTGCGCGAGGCCTATCGCGTGCTCAAGCCCGGCGGACGGCTGCTGGTGCTGGAATTCTCCCAGATTCCGGAGCCGGCGCTGCAGAAGGCCTACGACGCCTACAGCTTCAACGTGATCCCGGCGATGGGGCGCGTGGTGACCGGGGACCGCGACAGCTACCAATATCTGGTGGAGAGCATCCGCAAGTTCCCCGATCAGGAGACCTTCGCCGGCATGATCCGCGAGGCGGGGTTCGGCCGCGTCTCCTACCGCAATCTGACCATGGGCGTGGCGGCGATCCACTCGGGCTGGCGCCTTTAGGCCATGGGGGTGATCGCCAACCTGTGGCGCTTGGCGCGCACCGGGGCGACGCTGCAGCGCACCGGCGCGATGGCGGAGGTTTTGGAGGCGCTTGACGCGCCGGCGCAGGTGCGGGTGGCGGCGCGGGTTCTGGGCTGGCCCTTGGGGCCCTTGGGCATGCGGGGCGATCCGGCCCTGCCGCCAGTGCCGCGGGCCTTGACGGCGCTCGGCCCCGCCTACGTGAAGTTCGGACAGCTGCTCAGCACCCGGCCCGACGTCGCCGGCCCCCGTTTGGCGCGGGAGCTGCGGGTGCTGCAGGACCGCATCCCCCCTTTTCCCGAGGCGGAGGCCCGCGCCTCGGTCGAAAGGGAGCTGGAGCGGCCGCTGGAGGAGCTGTTCGAGACCTTCGGTCCGCCGGTCGCCGCCGCCTCGATCGCCCAGGTGCATGCGGCGGTGGCGCGGGATTCGAAACGTCGCGTGGCGGTGAAGATCCTGCGGCCGGGAGTGGAGCGGGCGTTCCGTCTCGACATCGACGCGTTCCACTTCATCGCCCGCATGGTGGAGCTGCTGGCCCCCGCGGCGCGCCGTCTGCGCCCGACCGCGGTGATCGCGCATTTCGAGAGCGTGACGATGACGGAGCTCGACTTGCGGCTGGAGGCGGCCGCGGCCTCCGAGTTCCGCGAAACCACCCGGATCGACGAAGGCTTCGAAGTGCCCGAGGTGTTCTGGGATCTTTCGGCGCGTCGGGTCATGACCACCGAATGGGTGACCGGAGAGCCCTTGGGCGACGTGGAGAGCCTGCGCGACAAAGGCGTCGAGCTGGTGCCGCTGGGGACCTTCATCATCCAGACCTTCCTGCGCCAGGCCCTGCGCGACGGGCTGTTCCACGCCGACATGCACCAGGGGAACCTGAAGGTCGGGCCCCGGGGGGAGCTGATCGCCCTCGACTTCGGCATCATGGGCCGGATCGATCCCTACACGCGCCGCGTCTACGCCGAGATCCTGCTGGGCTTTCTGCAGCGCGACTACCGACGGGTGGCGGAGGTCCATTTCGAGGCCGGCTACGTGCCGGCGGACCAGGATCTGGAGACCTTCGCCCAGGCCCTGCGGTCCATCGGCGAGCCGATCTTCGGTCAGGACGCCTCCCGCATCTCCATGGCGCGGCTGCTCGCGCATCTGTTCGACGTCACCGAGCGCTTCGGGATGGAGACGCGGACCGAGCTGATCCTGCTGCAGCGGACCATGGTGGTGGTGGAGGGCGTGGCGCGGACGCTGGACCCTAACCTCAACATGTGGCGCACGGCCAAGCCGGTCGTCGAGGCCTGGATGCGCGACAATCTCGGGCCGCGCGCGGCGCTGAGGGACGCGCAGGAGACGGTGAAGGTGCTGGCCCGCTTCGGCCCGCGCCTGTCGGAGATCGCGGAGCTGGCGCTGACCAAGCTGGCCGACGAAACCCCGGCGCCGGTCTCCGCCTCGCCCGGTCGAGGCGCGGTCCTGGGGATCGCCGCGGGGGCGGGGATCGCAGGCGGCCTCGTCGCCCTCGCAGGCGCGGCGCTTCTGTTCGCGCTGCTGTGAGGGGCCGTGTCCGAGGCCCGCTCCGACGGAGGCGGCCGCCCGGCAGGTACAAAGAAAAAGGCGGCGCGGTCCGCGAAGACCCGCCGCTCAAGGTCGCAACTAGGAGATGGACGGCCGCGGCCGTCCGGCTGTCAACTTAGCGTTACGCTTTTGGACGTCAATCGCTCGGGCGATCTCGTCCGCCTTGCCCCGCTTCTCCGCCGAGGTCGAACAAGCCGGAGAGGGCCGAGGCGACCAGCGACCGCGCGCGGGGCCGGTCCAGGGCGACGAAGGGCAGCGGCCGGCAGACCTCGATCGCCGCGACGCCGACGCGGGCGGTCAGCGCGCCGTTGACCAGCCCTTCGCCGAAGCGGCGGGACAGCTTGGCGAGGGCGCCGCCACCGACCAGCGGCCCCACCAGGTCGTCGGCGGCGGAGATGACGCCCGCGGCCAGCAGATGCGCCGCCACGGCCTTCAGCAAGCGCACGGAGCCGAGCCCCCCGGCGCGGCCCCCGTAGATCTCCGCGATCCGCCGGATCATCGCCAGGTTCAGCCACAGCGCCGCGAGCACGTCGAGCGCGGCCAGCGGCGCCAGCGCCGTGGTCGCGGCCATGCGGCGGGCGGCGATCTCGACCGCGCGCCGCGCCTGGACGTCGAGCGGCGCGAGGCATTCCCGCTCCGCCAAGCTCATAAGGGCGTCGGCGTCGAACACCTCCTCGCCGCGCTCCCGCAGGCGGGCGCGGCCCCACTCCGCGTCCGAGCGTCCAGCAAGCAGCGCGTCGATCCGGGCGACGGCGCGTCGGGCGAGCGCCAGATCCTCTTCGCGCAAGGCCCGTTCGGCGTCCCGACGAAGGGTCTGAACGCGCTTGAGGCGCGAAAGGCCCGCGATCTCGCGCAGGATCAGGATCACGAGGGCGAGCGCCGCGGCCCCCGCCAGGATCAGCGCCGCCGCGCCCAGGGCGGCGTTGCGCGCCAGCAGGCCCGCGACGAAGTCCCAGGTCGCCACTCCGACGGCGAGCGAGACGAAGGCGGTCAGGGCCGCGCCGAACCAGCCGAGGGCCCCGCGGCGGCGGCGCGGAGGTCCGGCGGCCTTCAGGGCGGCGCCCGCCGCGGTGTCCGCGGCGCGGGGCAGCGCCTCCGGCGGCGGCGGGGCGTCGGCGGGCGACGGGGCCGGACCGCCGAGCGCCGGGTCGTCGCCGTCGATCAGGATCGGGCCGCGGGGCGACGTCGCGTTCGCATCGGTCATGACAGGCGGTCTCCGATCAGGAACTGGGCGGCGCGGTCGAGCCGGATATGCGGCGGCCCGTCCCCCGCCTCCAGCGACAGGCGCGGCGGAGCGAAGGCCATGGCCCCGAAATCGCCGTTCAGCCAGCGCCCGTCCTCGCGCCGGGCGGGGTCGAGCAAGGCGCCCGGATCCTCCGGCAGCTCCCCGGGCCATAGCGCGGCCTGCTTGCCGGTGCTCAGCAGGCGCCCGCGCACCAGATCAAGGTCCCGCCCGTCGCGCCTCACCGTGGTCTCGGTCGTCGCGCGCAGGGCGGCGAGGGCGAAGGCCTTGGTCTTGGCGCCCCTGAACTCGGCGCGATCGGAGGCCTGGCGCAGCATGGCGCGGAGCAGGTTGGCCAGCCGCCCGTGCTGGGAATGATGGATGTGATCCGCCTTGGTGGCGGCGAATAGGATCCGATCCACCCGCCGCCCCAGCAGCGGCGCCAGCCAGGACGGCGCGCCGGGCTTGAACGCCTCCAAGATGCGCGCCATGGCGCGCTGCAGGTCCTCGATGGCGCGCGGGCCGGCGGAGACCGCCGACAGAAGGTCCACCAGCACCGCCTGACGGTCCAGCCGCGCGAAATGATCGCGGAAGAAGGGCAGCACCACGGCGCGCTTGTAGGCGTCGTAGCGTTTTTCCATTTCCCGGCGCAGGGGGGTGCGGTCCCCCGGCGGCAACGGCGCGAAGGCGAGGGCGGGGGAGCCTTCCAGGTCCCCCGGCATCAGAAACCGGCCTGGCGCGAGGCCTGACAGCCCGTCTGCGCGGCAGGCGGCCAGATAGGCCTTGAACGCCTCGGCGAGGTCCCGCGCCGCGGCCTCCTCGAACCGCGCCTCGTCGGCCGCGGCCGCCTTGGCGCGGGCGAGCCATTCGCAGGCATGGGGGGCGCGCGCCGGTTCTTCGGCCTCGGCCAAGGCGCGCTCCGACCATTTGGCGTAGCTCTGCTCCATCAAGGGCAGGTCCAGCAGCCACTCGCCCGGATAATCGGTGACGTCGAGGTGCAGGGTGGAGGGGCCGGTGAACGGTCCCAGCAGGCCGGAGGGACGCAGGCGGAAGCTCAGCCGCAGGGTGGAGACGGAGCGGGTGCTTTCCGGCCATGCGGGCTCGCCGCCCAGCAGCGCCGCCATGTGCGCCTCCTGATCGAAGCGGGGCGTGCGCCGGTCGGGACCGGGACGCAGGGCGGCGGCGAGGATCCGGCCGTCGGCCTCGGCGCTCAGCAGCTTCATGCGGCCGCGATCCATCAGGCTCTGCACCAGGCAGGCGATGAAGACGGTCTTGCCGGCACGGGAGAGGCCGGTGACCCCGAGGCGCAGGGACGGCTCGAACACCTCGCCGACCCGCTCCTGCGTCTCCTCCACGAAACGGGTCATGTCGTCGACGATGTCGAAGAGGCCCACGGCCGCTCTCCTTCCCCTCTCGGCTGGATCGCCATTTAAGGGTGCGCCGCGAAGAGACGAGGGGTTGCGCCGCTTGGGCCGCGCCGGCATGGGGCGGGCATGCCCCGCTACAAGCTCACCGTGGAATACGATGGCGGACCGTTTTCCGGCTGGCAGAGGCAGGCCGACCGGCCGTCGGTGCAAGCGGCGATCGAGGCCGCGCTGCGGGCGTTGGAGCCGGGGGCGCCGGGCATCGCGGGGGCCGGCCGCACCGACGCGGGCGTGCACGCGACGGGCCAGGTCGCCCATTGCGACCTGAGCCGCGATTGGGACCCGTTCCGCCTGTCGGAGGCGCTGAACTGGCACCTCAGGCCCGCGCCGGCGGCGGTGCTGGCGGCGGAGCGGGTCGCCGACGACTTCCACGCCCGCTTCGATGCGGTGGAGCGGCGCTACCTCTACCGCATCGCCCTGCGCCGCGCGCCTTTGGCGTTGGAGACGGGCCGGCTCTGGCGCGTGCCGGGGCCGCTGGACGAAGCGGCGATCCGCGACGCGGCGGCGGCGCTGATCGGCCGGCACGATTTCACCACCTTCCGGTCGGCCCTTTGCCAAGCGAAAAGCCCGGTGAAGACTCTGGACGAGGTCTCGGTGGAGAAGGTCGACACCGCCGGCGGGGCGGAGCTGCGGCTGCGCTTCCGAGCCCGCAGCTTCCTGCACAACCAGGTCCGCAGCCTCGTGGGCACGCTGGAGCGGGTGGGCGCCGGCAAATGGCCGCCCTCGCGCGTCGCCGAGGCGCTCGCGGCGCGCGACCGCGCCGCCTGCGGGCCGGTGGCGCCGCCGCAGGGACTGTATCTGACCGAGGTGCGCTACGGCTGAGCCCGCCGCGTCTCGGCGGCGACCCGCGGATCGCGGGCTCAGGCGAGCAAAAGCTGCAGCTTGGGCCAGGCTTCGGCGTCGGCGACGGACTTGTCGCGGCAGAACGGGTTGCAGAACCCGACGACCCGGCCCTCGATCTCGGCCAGCGAGTCCGCCGCGACCGGCCTGCCGGAATAGGGGCAGGCCTCGTTGACGGGCCCCACACCCTGCACCGCCCGCGCCGCCAAGGGCGCCGGGCCGAAGCGGGGGGCCTGCGGCAGATCCTTTTCGTAGCGCGCCACCCGCGCGCCCTCGGCCACGCCCATCGCGCGCCAGCGGCGGAAGGCGGGATGGGCGTAGACCGCCTCGCAATAGGCCTGCGCCGCGGGCCCGCCGAGCCCGTAGGTCACGAAACGCGCCGCCACGGGCGCGTAAAACGCGTCCGCGGCGGTGAAATCGGCGCCGAACAGCCAGGGTCCGGCGCCCTTGGCGAAGGTTTCGCGGGCCCAGGCCCACAGCGTTTCCACGCGCGCCGCATCCTCCAGCACCTCGTCCGAGGCCTCGAACCCTTCGTATCGGCGCTCCAAAGCCATCGGGCAGGCCGCCCGCAGCGCTCCGAACGATCCGTGCATCTCCGCCGCGAGGCTCCGCGCGGCGGCCCGAGCGGCGGGATCGGACGGCCAAAGACCGGCTTCAGGCGCCGCCTCGTGCAGCGTTTCGGCGATGGCGAGGCTGTCCCAGAGCCGAAACGCCCCCGCCGAACCGTCGATTTCCATCATGGGAACGGTCCGCGCCGGCGCGAAATCGACGGTCAGAGCCTCGAATTCAGCGGTGCGCAAAGGCGCGTGCCGGGTGCGGAACGGCAATCCCGACGCCTCCGCGAGCAGATATCCGCGCAGCGACCAGCTGGAGTAGCTCCGCTCGGCGATGGCGAGAGTGATCATGGGGGCCTCCGTGCGATGCGTTTGCGCGAAGCCTGCGCGGGGACGACGCCAGACGCCAACGGTCTTTCGTGGGGAAACGTATCGCAAAGATCGATGATCTTTACGATTTCTACACCTTTCGGACGTTAACATTGCAGACCGAAACAGAAACGGATCGTTTCCATTTCCAAACCGCGGAACCCTGATCCACGCAAGCGCACGCCACGTAGAGTCTGTCAAAGCAAAAGCAAGGCACGGTTTGAAACACCGTGATGCAACAGGAGATCAAGATGGCTCTGGACGCGCCCGCCGCCCAATCCATGACCCGCGCCGCGATGTCGGCCGAGCTTCTGGACGCTGAAACGGAACTCGATCTCGCCCGCCGCTGGCGCGATCACGGCGACGAAAAGGCGCTGCACCGGCTGGTCACCGCTTACATGCGCCTCGCGATCTCCATGGCCGCAAAATACCGCCGCTACGGCGCGCCGATGAACGATCTCACCCAGGAAGCCGGCGTCGGCCTGATGAAGGCGGCCGAAAAATTCGACCCGGACCGCGGCGTGCGCTTTTCAACCTACGCGGTGTGGTGGATCAAGGCGTCGATCCAAGACTACGTGATGCGCAATTGGAGCCTGGTGCGCACCGGGTCCACCTCCTCCCAAAAGGCCCTCTTCTTCAACATGCGCCGCGTCCGCGCCCGGCTCGAGCGGGAGATGGAGCAGGATGGAGAGCATCTGAGCGGCGCCGAAATCCGCCGTCGCATAGCCGAGGATCTCGGCGCTCCTCTTCGCGACGTGGAGATGATGGAAGGCCGGCTCGCCGGCTCCGATTTTTCGCTTAACGCCCAGCAGGCCGGTGACGATGGCCGCGAGTGGGTGGAGACGCTGGAGGATGACGGTCCGGACAGCGAAGCCCGGGTGGCCCGCGACCGCGACCTGCGCACGGCGCGCAACTGGATCAAGGACGCCATGGGCTCCCTGACCGACCGCGAGAAGATGATCATCGTGGCCCGCAAGATCGAGGATCAGCCGGAAACGCTGGAAAGCCTCGGCGGCAAGCTGGGTCTTTCGAAGGAACGGGTGCGCCAGTTGGAGGCCCAGGCTCTGCGCAAGATGCGCAAGCATCTGGAAGAGAACGTGGGCGCCGAAGCGGGAAGCCTGGCGGCGGCGTTCTGAGACCTTCTGCCCGCCACCCTTCATCGTCAGAGGACGCCCGGCTTTCGCCGGGCGTTTTCATGTCTCGGGGTCGAACGTGACGCGGAACGCGTGTTTCACCCGAGGGACGCTGGGCGCGAGCCTCGCCGCGGAACAAGCGCGCCGATCGAATTCGCAAGCCATCGACCGTCCCCGGACGGGGCTCTAGCCCTCCGTCAGGTCGCCCATGCGGCCTAGACGCTGCGCCGCCGCAGTCCCATCGGATGTTCCGGACTTGAGCTCGACGTCGGCCGCCGTTCCGTCCTCATCCCGCGCATGAATATCCACGCGCCCGGACGATACGGTCGTCTCGCCTCCGTCTTCGATGATGGAGAGCGAAGGCGAAAGCCGACGGCGGGTCGCGCGCGGGCTCGCCTGCACGCGACGTTTCAACCAGACGGCGGCGACGAGGCTGGCGGCGACGAGCGTCTCGCCTGCCTCCTGAACCGCGTCGCGGCAGGCCCCCCGCGTCGCATAAGCTCTCCCTGCCCCGACCTTGCCGGGGCGAAACGCCGAGTTCGGCGACCATCCGCGACGTGGTCCCCCCTCGTCCATGAGGCTGCGCGACGGCGCGCGCTCTTCGCCCATCGCCCATGCCATGCGACCGCCAGCGCGCTTGGCGTCCACGCGCCTGCGCGCTATCAAACCGTCAGCCCAGGTGGACAGGATGAACGACATGGCTCAGGACGCTGCCGCGGAGATCGAGGTTCCCAACGGCGTCTTCGCCGAGGATGTCCTCAGCGTGAAGCACTACACCGACCGGCTCTTCAAGTTCCGCCTGACCCGTCCGCCCAGCTTCCGCTTCCGCTCCGGCGAATTCGTGATGATCGGCCTGCCGGGGCCGAAGCCGATCTGGCGCGCCTATTCCATCGCCTCGCCCAGCTGGGACGAGGAGATCGAGTTCTTCTCGATCAAGGTGCCGGACGGGCCCCTGACCTCCGAACTGCAGAAGATCCAGCCCGGCGACAAGGTGTGGTTCCGCAAGAAGGCTACCGGCACGCTGGTCAACGACGCGCTGATCCCGGGCAAGCGGCTGTGGATGTTCTCCACCGGCACGGGCATCGCGCCTTTCGCCAGCCTGGTCCGCGATCCCGAGACCTATGAGAAGTTCGAGGAGGTCATCCTCTGCCACGGCTGCCGCCAGGCGGCGGAGCTGCAATACGGCATCGAGCTGGTGGCCGAGACCAAGGCCGACCCGCTCGTCGGCGATGAGGCGAGCCGCCAGCTGCGCCACTTCGCGACCACGACGCGCGAGCCTTCCGCGCAGATGGGCCGTCTGACCGACCTGATGGAGAGCGGCGCGTTGTTCGAAGCGCTGGGCGTACCGCCGCTCTCCCCCGAGACCGACCGCGGCATGATCTGCGGCTCCATGGACATGCTCAAGGACACCAAGGCCCTGCTGGAAGGGTTCGGCCTGGAAGAGGGCGCGAACAACAAGCCGGCGACCTTCGTGGTGGAGCGCGCCTTCGTCGGCTGACGCCGCGCCGCCCGCCGCGGACGCGCCGCTTCACCGGTCCTTTACCCGTCCCCTCTATCCCGATCCCTACGGATTGATCGGGGGCCGGCGACGCGCCCCCGCATGAATGCAGTCAGGGGCGGCGCGGCGTTCGACGCGTCGGTGGGGCCGTGGGGCGAGGCGAGGCGATCAGCAGGATTCGAGCCGACGGCCACGTGCTGGCCGCGTCGGCGGCGATCAACCTGCTCGCTTTGGCCCTGCCCCTGGCGCTGATCCAGATCTACGACCGGGTCATTCCCCATCAGAACATGGCCACCCTGACCGCCTTGGCGCTGATGCTGGGCGCCGCGGTGGCGGGCGAGCTGTCGCTGCGCACGGCCCGCGACCGCATGCTCTCCCACGCCGCCGCGCGGTGGGAGCTGGAGACGACGGGACGTCTGCATCGCAGCCTGATGCGGGGCGATCTGGATCGGCTGCAACGCGACGGCGCCGGCGCTCTGCTGGATCGTCTGCAGGCGGTGGACGCCGTGCGCGGCCACCGGTCCGGGCCGGCCGCCGCGGCGATGCTCGACCTGCCGTTCGCGCTTTTGTTCCTGGCGGTTCTGGCGCTGATCGCCTGGCCGGTCGCCGCGGCCGTGGCGGGGCTGGTCGCCCTGACCCTCGTGGCCTCGCGCCGCGTGACCCGCGCCAACGAAACCCTGGCGGAGGCGCGTTCGCGGTTGGAGACGCGGCGCAACGGCTTCGTGCTCGAGACGCTGAACGGCATGGCCGCCGTCAAGAGCCTTGGCATCGGCGAGGCGCTGAAGCGGCGGCATGAGCGTCTGAGCGCCTCCGCCGCCGCGCTGACCGAGGCGATGTCGGCCAACGCGCTGATCGCCCCGGGCGCCGCCGGAGCCGCCGGTCAGGCGACGCCGGTGGTGGCCGCCGCGGCAGGCGCGATCATGGTGCTCGACGGCGGCATGAGCCTGGGCGCCATGGCCGCCTGCATCCTGCTGGCCAGCCGCGCGGTTCAGCCGGTGATGCGCCTCGAAGGCCTGGTGGCCGGAGAGCTGGCGACCCGGCGGCGCGAGGCGGACGTGCAGGCGCTGGCCGCTCTGGCCCCGGCGGAGCCGACGGCGGCCGACGACCCGGCGAGGTCCGCCGGCGCGCAGGATCGCGAGGCGGCCCGGCCGTCCGGCGCCGTGGCCCCCGCCGAGACGTCGGCGACGCATCTGCGCCTCGACGGCATCGACGTGCGGCCGGAGCTGGCCGGGATGACGCGTCTCGAAG
The DNA here is from genome assembly GCA_039025075.1 of Pseudomonadota bacterium. Taxonomy (GTDB): domain Bacteria; phylum Pseudomonadota; class Alphaproteobacteria; order Rhodobacterales; family Rhodobacteraceae; genus Albimonas. Next base: position 16,150 of record JBCCPD010000018.1, read on the forward strand.
CCGCCTTCGCGTCGGACGAAGCGCCGGGCGCCCCTCTGATCGAGGGCGCCTCGCTGGACCTGCGGCGCGGCGCCATGGCCGCCATCTCCGGCGCCAGCGGAACCGGCAAGACCGCGCTGCTCTCGGTCGTCGCAGGTCGCCTGGCGCCCGCGGCCGGCACGGTGGCCTTTTTCGACGCGGCGGGCGCCCCGGCGGCGCCGCGCATCGCCTTCCTGCCGCAGGCGCCCGCGCTGCTCGAAGGGACGGCCCTCGACAACATGACGCGGTTCCGACCCGACCTGCACCTGGAGGAGGCGATGTCGCTGGCCACCGCGCTCGGCATCGACGAGTTCTTCGCCCGGCACCCGCAGGGCCTCTCCCTCCCGATCCGCCGAGGGGTGGAGACCGGCATGCCCGCCTCGGTCGCGCAAGGCGTCGGCCTGATCGGCGGTCTGGTGGGCGATCCGGACGTGATCCTGTTCGACGAGGCGAACCTATCGCTCGACGGGCCCACGGATGCGCGCCTGCTGCAGGTGATCCTGGCGCGTCGATCCCGGTCCATCGTGGTGATGACCACCCAGCGCCCGTCCTGGCGCCGGGTCTGCGACCTGGCCCTGACGCTCGACGGCGGACGGCTTGCAAAGGTCCCCGGCCATCGCCCGCCGCTGCGGCTGGCGCCGCCCCTGGCGCGCCGCCTTCGGGCCGGCGACGCGCGCGCGGCGGCGGCTCGTTCCGGGAGGGCGGCATGAGCCCCTCCGCCGCGACCGCCGCCCGCGCTCCGTCCGACAACGCGGGCCCCGCCTGGCCGGCCGGACGCGCCCCGGCCTTCGCCTTCGCGCGCCCCCCTTCAGGACCGAAGGCGCAGGCCGCGCTGCGCGATCGGCTGAGCGCGGGCGAGCTCACCGGCACGCCCATGGAAGGGCCGATGATCGACGCCCTTCTCGCGCTGCTCGACCGGCGCGGACGCCTCCCCGACGCCCAGACCCTGGCCCATGCTCTGCCCCATCTGACGCGGGAGGTGGACGCCGAGACGGTGCTCGACGTCTGCGCGCGGCTCGGTCTGGCCGGCGATCGGCTCAGCGCGCACGCGGCGCGGATCGACCCGACGGCCCTGCCGGGCCTGCTGCTGCCGAGCCGGCCGGACGACGCCCCGGCCTTGCTGGACCTCGACGCCGCGGGCCGGCTGACCGCCACGCCCCTGTCGGGCGGACCGGCGCGGACCCTCCCCCGCGGCCGGATCGACGTCCTGCTGTTCCGCGACGCGCCCGCGGCGACCGCGGCCGCGCCCGGCCGCTCCTGGCTCCGCGGCGTGGCGATGCGGTTCCGCGGCGACCTCTCCGGCCTGCTGCGGCTGACGATGGCGATGAACCTGCTTCTGATCGTCGTCTCCCTGTCGGTGATGACGATCTACGACCGGGTTCTGCCCACCCGTTCCTACGACACGCTGGCCTGGCTGGCCGGCGGCGTCGCCGCCGCCTTCGCCTTGGAGCTGACCTTGCGCCGATGGCGGGCGCGCTCCATCGGGCGGCTGGCCGCGCGGTTCGAGTACATTCTGTCGACCGAGCTCTTCGCCAAGGTCGCCTCCCTGCCCGCAGAGAAGGTGGTGGACGCCCCGGTCGGCGACCAGATGATGCGCCTGCGCCGCTTCGAAGGCCTGCGCGACCTGATCGCAGGGCCCCTTTCCGCCGTGGCGTTGGAAGCGCCGTCGGTGCTCCTGTTCTCGGCGGCCCTCGCCTGGCTGGGCGGACCCATCGCCCTGGTGCCCCTGGCGCTGATCGTCGTCTACGGCCTGCTCGCCGCGCTGCACATGCCCGGCCTGCGCCGCGCCACGCAGGAGGCCGGGCGCGCCCAGGCGGAGCAGAGCCGCCTCGCCCTCGACGCGGTGTCCAACCTCGTGCGCATCCGAGAGCTCGACTGCGCCCAGGCGGTGGAGCATCGGCTCGACGAAGGCGCCCTCGCCGCCGCCCGCGCCAAGCGCGCGGCGCAGGAGGCGCAGCGCCGCTTCGCCTCGCTCGCCGCCGCGGCCCCGCCCTTGACCGGCGGAGGCGCCGCCCTCTTCGGCGCCTGGCTGGTGATGCAGGGCGCGATGACCTCCGGCGCTCTGATCGCGGCGATGATCCTGATCTGGCGGGTGATCATGCCGGTGCAGCAGGCGATGCTGCTGCTGGCGCGGTTCGGCGACGTGGCCCGCACGGTCGATCAGATCGACCGGCTGATGGCCATGCCGTCGGAAAGGGTCGAAGCGCCCGGCGCCGTGCGGCGCGTCGTGCGCGGCCGGCTGAGCTGCGAGGGCGCGAGCTTCCGCTACAAGGGCGCCCCGGCGCCGGCGCTGCTCGGCGCCTCGTTCGAGCTTCAGCCGGGGCGGCTGGCGGCCGTCATCGGCCCCTCCGGCGCCGGCAAGACGACGCTGCTGCGTCTGCTCTCGGGCCTCGCGGCCGCGCAGTCGGGCTCGGTCCGGCTCGACGGTCTCAACCTGCGCCAGTGGGAGCCGTCGGCCCTGCGCGGCGCCATGTCCTTCGTCCCGCATGCGCCGGCGCTGTTCCACGGCACCGTGGCGCAGAACCTGCGCCTGTCGGCGCCGGACGCGCCGTTGGCGGCGCTCGAAGCCCTGGCCGAAGAGCTGGGCGCGCTGGAGATGATCCGCGCCCTCCCCCAGCGCTTCGAGACGCGGCTGGACGAGACGGCGAAGGCCCGCCTGCCGCGCGGCCTCAGCCAGTCCCTGGCGCTGATCCGCGGCTTCCTGCCGGCGCCCAAGGTGCTTTTGCTCGACGAGCCCTCGCAGGCTCTGTCGCCGCGGCAGGAGGACGCCTTCCTCGCCGCGCTGGCGGCGCGCCGCGGCCGCATGACCGTCGTGATGTCCACCCATCGGCCCAGCCACATGCGCCTCGCCGACGTCGTGCTGCGTCTGCGCGACGGACGGCTGAGCGAAGACGCGGCGCCGAGCGCCCCGCAGGTTCCGGAGACGGCGCGATGATCGCGATCGACCCCCTCGCCCCCCTCGATCCCAGCGCAGCCTCGGCGCAGCGGCTGTCCCGCAGCCTGGCGCTGGAGGAGCGGCGCGACGGCTCCGGCCCCCGGCGCGCCGTGATCATCGGCCTGCTGGTCCTGGCCGGGGCCCTGGCCTGGGCGTCCCAGACGCCGGTGAGGGAGACGGTGACCGCCGCGGGCCGGGTCCTTCCCAATGAAGGCCTCAAGCCCGTGCAGCACCTGGAAGGCGGCATCGTCAAATCGGTCCATGTCGGCATGGGCGACCTGGTCGAGCGCGGCCAGGCGCTGGCGGTGATCGACGGCGCGTCGGAGGTGGAGGAGCGCGCCAAGGCCGCCGCGCGCCTGCAGGCGATCGACGCCGGCCTCTACGCGCGCAGCATCTTCACCGCGGCGGAGAGCGAGGCCTTCGACGAGAACGGCGACGGCGTGCGGCGGAACGGCCGCGGCTCCGGCCCGGGCATAGAGGACAGCCAGCGCATGGCGGCGCTGAGCAAGCTGCGCCTCCGGGCCGCCCAGCGCGGCGTCATCGTCGCCGAACGCATGCGCCTGATGGCCGAGCTCGCCGGAGAGGTCGCGCTCGCCGGCAAGGCCGACGAGGAGCTGGAGATCCTGCGCGCGCAGCTGTCCGACTACGACGCCGCCCTGACCTCCGGCGTGGTGCGCCGGCTCGACCGGGACCGCATCGCCCGCGACGTGATCTCGGTGGAGCGGCGCCTGGCCGAGCAGGACGCGCGCCGCGGCCGCCTGAACGCCGCCATCGACGAAACCCACGCGCGCGAGCGCGAGCTGCTGGTTCGCCTGCGCCGCGACGCCTTGGAGGAATCGAGCCAGCTGAAGACGGAGCGGGTTCAGACCCTCGCCCTGCTGGCCCAGCTGGACGAGCGGTTGTCGCGCAAGATCATCCGAGCCCCGGCGGCCGGCCGCATCCAAGGCCTCGCCCTGCGCGGCCCGGGTCAGGTGGTCACGCCCGGCCAGCTGATCGCGGAGATCGTGCCGGACGACGGCATGCTGCGCGCCTTCGTCGAAGTGCCGGCGACGCGCATCGGCGCGCTCAGCGTCGGCCAGCCGGCCTTCGTCAAGGTCACGACTTACGATTCCGCCCGCTACGGCGCGATCGACGCGACCATCGTGGCGATCTCTCCCTCCAGCGCGCCGGCCGAGGACGGCTCCGTCGTCTACGAGATCTATCTGGAGCTGGCCTCGGACCATGTGGGCCCGCGCTCGGCCGGGCGGCGGATCAAGCCGGGCATGGCCGTGCAGGCCGACGTGGTCGGGGACGAGCGCAGCGTGCTCTCCTACCTCTTCAAGCCGCTGCGCGTGCTGCGCGACGGCGCGATGACCGAACCCTGAGACCGACCCGCGCCGCCCCGCCGCGCCGCCCCGCCGGCGAGGCTCGGCGCCGCCCGCCGCGTCCCTGCGTCGGACGGCCCGCCTGAACGCGCCCCGATCGAAAGAGTCCCGC
>JBCCPD010000019.1:0-20556 GCA_039025075.1 Pseudomonadota bacterium
GGAATCGAGTATGCTGTAAGCCTTCCGGACGGTGGCAAAGTGGTGGCTCAGGCCTGCGATCACGGCGCGCCCTTGGCGGAATACGCGGGGTCGAACCCGTTGAGAAAGGAATTGCGTAAGGCCGCCAAGGGATTTCTCGACCAGTTGGAGAAAGCCAGGGCGGCGTCAGCGTGAGCGGAGGGGGCGGGCTGAAACCCCTTTGCGGATAGGGAAAAGCGTGCGTCATGTTCAAACGATACATCAAGGATGACGGGGCTGCGACCGCCGGAGGGCAGATGCCCGTTCCGCCGCCTGCGCCCGAAAGGTCGGGACAGACCGTCGCCGGCGTGTCGCGCCGAATCGATGCCGCCGCTCCAGCCGCCAACGGCGAGGCCGCGCTCTCCGAGCGCGATGCCAAGCGGCGCCAACGCCTCCTGCAGATCAAGGTCGACCTGCACCGTCGCTTGCTGGAAACGCTCAACCTTTCGGTGATCGAGCGGGTGCCGGAGGCTGATCTGCGGCGCGAGGTCGCCTCCATAGCCCGAGAGGGCCTGCGAGAGATGGGCGTCGTTCTGAACGCCCAAGAAGCGGAGACCCTGACCCAGGAGCTGATGGACGAGGTCACCGGTCTCGGCCCGCTGGAGCCGCTGCTGAAGGACGACAGCATCGCCGACATCCTGGTCAACGGCGCCCATCAAGTCTTCGTCGAGCGCTACGGAAAGCTCGAGCTCACCGACACCCAGTTCAAGGACGACAAGCACCTGCTGCGGGTCATCGACAAGATCGTCTCCGCCGTCGGCCGGCGGGTGGACGAGTCGATGCCCTATGTCGACGCCCGCCTCGCCGACGGCTCCCGCGTCAACGCGCTCGTCCCGCCCTGCGCCGTGGACGGCCCCCTGCTCTCCATCCGCAAATTCTCCAAAAAACCGCTGAGCATCGACACGCTCATCGACAACGGCGCCTTCACCGAGGAGATGGCCGCCTATCTTCAGGCGGTGGTCGCCACCCGCTTGAACGTCGTCGTCTCCGGCTCCACCGGCTCGGGCAAGACCACAACGCTCAACGCACTGTCGTCCTTCATCGACGACCGACAGCGCATCGTCACCATCGAGGACACGGCGGAGCTTCAGCTTCAGCAGACCCATGTCGGCCGCATGGAAAGCCGTCCGCCGAACGTGGAGGGCAAGGGCGAGGTCTCCCAGCGCGTCCTCCTCAAGAACGCTCTGCGCATGCGCCCCGACCGCATCATCGTCGGCGAGACCCGCGGCGAGGAGGTGCTGGACATGCTGCAGGCCATGAACACAGGCCATGACGGCTCCATGACCACGATCCATGCCAACAACCCCCGCGACGCCCTCGGCCGGATTGAAAACATGATGCTCATGAGCGGCATCGAGATCCCCCTGCGCGCCACCCGCTCGCAAGTCTCCTCGGCGGTGAACGTCGTCGTCCAGGTCTCCCGCCTCTCGGACGGCTCCCGCCGCATGACTTCGATCTCCGAGATCACGGGCATGGAAGGGGAGGTCATCGCCATGCAGGAGATATTCCGTTTCAAGCGCACCGGAACCGACGGCGACGGAAGGATCCTCGGCCATTTCGAAGCCTCGGGCATCCGCTCCGCCCATGCGGAGCGGTTCGAGACCTGGGGCTATCCGCTGCCCAATGACATCTACACGCCCAACCGGAGGCTTGGCTGATGTTCTCCTCCGAACCCGTCCTCTTCGCCCTCATCTTCATCGGGGTGCTGATCGCCGTCGAAGGCCTCTATCTGCTCACCTTCGGCCGCTCCGCCCGCCAAGGCCGCAAAGTCAACCGGCGACTGGATCTGCTGGACAAGGGATCCGACCCGATGGAGGTGCTGGAGCAGCTGCGCCGCGAGCGGGAGCGACACGTCTCCGCCTCGGGCACGCCCTTCATCTCCACGCTGTTCGACAAGGCCGCCCAGGCCAACGTGCCGTGGTCCCCTGCGACCATCATCCTGATCCTGATCATGTCGATGGTCTTGGTCTTCGTGCTGCTGACCCTTTTCTCCGGCGCCGGACTGCTGCTGCGCATCGTTCTCGCCGTGGCCATGGGCTACGGCATCATGTTCGTCTGGCTGAGGGGCCGCGCCAAAAAGCGCTTGGACGCCTTCGAAGAACAGCTTCCCGACGCCATCGAGCTGATGGTCCGCGCGCTGCGCATCGGACACCCGTTCAGCTCCGCGGTTACCATCGTCGCGCAGGAAATGCCCGATCCTCTGGGCTCCGAATTCGGCATCATCGCCGACGAAAGCACCTATGGCATGGATGTAAACGAAAGCCTGGAGCGGCTGGCGGACCGCGTCGCCGTGCCGGATCTGCGCTTCCTCGCCGTGGCCGTCGGCATCCAGTCCCAATCGGGCGGCAACCTCGCGGAGATCCTGAACTCGCTCGCGGTCGTCGTGCGCTCCCGCTTCAAGCTGTTTCGCCGAGTCACCGCCATCACGGCCGAGGCGCGCTGGTCCGGCTGGTTTCTGTCCGCCTTCCCCGTCATCGCCCTGATCGTGGTGCAGCTGGTCAAACCGGATTATTACGACGGCGTTGTCGGGCATCCGTTCTTCGTGCCCGCCACTATCGCGGTGGGCGTCATGCTCGTGTTGAACATTCTTTTCATGCGCATGATGGTGGACATCAAGGTATAGCGACGCGGAAGGGTTCGGCGCCGCGCCGGTCCGACCTGAACGAAACGGCATGCAGCAGATAGACCGATACATCGAATTGCTGACCGAGGCGTTCGGCCCGATGGGGCCGCTTTACGTCGTCGGCGGCTTCGCGCTGCTTCTGATCGTCTCAGTCTCTCCCCTCCTGCTGGCCAAGCGGACCGACCCCATCGACAAGCTGGGCCGTCCCCGCGACAACCGCGCCGATCCGCGCGGGCGCAACGGCCTCGCCGCCCGCGACATCGCCGACGAACGCTTGCGCCACGACGCCGGCGGCGGCCAGCTCGAAGCGCTCGGAGCCGCCCTGCAGCCCCAGGATCAGGAGCAGGTGTCCTCGACCAAGGACATGCTGCTGCAGGCGGGGTACCGCTCGCGCTCGGCGGTGCAGACCTACTACCTCGCCCGCTCCGTAGCCGCGGCGCTCTGCGCGATCGTCGCCGGGCTCTACATGTTCCTGGCGCGTCCGGACGACGGCCTCACCAATCAGCTTCTCGCCGTCGTGGGCGGCCTTCTGGTCGGCTACATGGCCCCCAACTACTGGGTCACCCGCCGCCGAGAGGCGCGACAGCAGGAAATCGGCAACGGCTTTCCAGACGCCCTCGACATGATGCTCGTCTGCGTGGAGGCCGGCCAGTCGCTCGACCAATCGCTGACCCGCGTCGCGAAGGAGATCGACCACGCCCACCCTGCGCTGGCCGAAGAGTTCCACATCGTTTCGGTTGAGATCCGCGCCGGCAAGGAACGCGCCGCCGTGCTGCGCGACTTCGCTCATCGCGCCGGCGTCAACGACATCTCCTCGTTCGTCACCGTGCTGATCCAGTCGACCCAGTTCGGCACCTCGGTCGCCGAAGCGCTGCGCATCTACGCTGCGGAAATGCGCGATAAGCGGATGATGCGCGCCGAGGAAAAGGCCAACAAGCTGCCGACGAAGTTGACGCTGGGCACGATGATGTTCACGGTTCCCCCGCTCATGCTCATCCTGATCGGACCTTCCGTGATCGAAATCGTCAAAGCGCTCGGCGGCGGGGGACCATGACGGCCGACTTCCGCCGCCCGCGCCGCCCCAGCCCTCCCGCGTCCGTCCGTCCCGCCCGCTGCATCGTCGTCGTCGCCGCCGGCGCGGCTCTGCTCGCCTCCGGCTGCGCCGATGCGGTGCAGCTGCCGACCTTGCCGTTCCTCTCCGACGACGCCCCTGGCCCCGTCGCCGCGACAAGCGACGCGGCCGCGGACCTCGCTCTCCAGGCGCCGCGTCGCAAGACCCCGGCCCAGCTCGCCCAGGCGGGCGAGGGCCTCGCCCCCGGACCGCTCCGGGGCGGACCCGAGGCGGACCGCGGCTCCGCCCTTCTCGCCGCCGGCCACGCGGCCGCTGCGGAGCGTGCGTTTTCCGTCTCCCTCGCCACCGAAGGGACGTCCGCCCAAGCCATCGTGGGCCTCGGAGCCGCCAATCGCGCCCTCGGCCGTCAGGCCGCCGCCCGGGACCTGCTGAAGCGCGCCGTCACGCTCTGGCCCGGCGACGTCTCGGCTCGCAACGCCTTCGGCGCCGTCCTCTACGACGATGCCGAATACGCCGCCGCCCGCGCGCAGTTCGAAACCGCTCTCTCTCTGATCGCGCCGCAGGATGCTGCCGCGCGGCTCGAGGTGGAACGCAACCTCGCCTTCGCCGACGCGGCCTTGGAGCGCGAGCGCGTTGCAAAAGGAGCCGACGAGGCCGCGACGCCCCGGCCGACCGGGCCCGAAGTCCGTCCCCTCGGCGGCGGCCGCTGGCGGATAGCTCCCCGGAAAGGAAGCTGAGCATGATGCGGATCGCCCAGCGCCTCGCGACGCTGCTGCTGCTCGCCGGTTGCGCGGGTTTCCCTGGGGCCAGCGTCGACATCGAGGAGGAGCGTCGCCTCGCCCAAGACAATCCGCTCTCGGATCAAAGCCTGAACGAGATTATGCTCACGGTCGCCGGCGCCGAAGAGGCGGTCACGTTTTTCCGCGACCAGCTGGCCGAGAACCCAACCGATCCCACCCTGCGCCGCGGATACGCCCAGTCGCTCTACCGCAACCGCCAATTTCCTGAGGCGAGCTTCGTCTACCGCTCCCTCGTCGAAGACGACCAAGCCCGGCCGGTGGACCGCGTGAACTACGCCCTAGCCCTCACCCGCCTCGAACAGTGGGACGAGGCCGAGGCTCAGCTCGCCCTCCTGACGCCCGACCTGCGCTCCTCCCGCCGCTCCTTGGTCCAGGCCTTGATCGCCGACCATCGCGAGGATTGGGACTCCGCCGACGCCGCCTACGCAGAGGCGCAGACCCTCGCCCCCCAACCGGCCACCATCCTCAACAACTGGGGCGTCTCGCGCATGGCGCGCGGCGACTTTCTCGCCGCCCAGCGCAGCTTCGAAGAGGCGCTGATCTTCGATCCCAATCTGTTCTCCGCCAAGAACAACCTGGCGATCGCCTACGGGCTCCAACGGCGCTACCGCCTGCCCCTTGTGACCCTGAACAACGAGGAGCGCGCGGTGCTTCTGCACAACCTAGCCGTTCTCGCCCTGCGCCAAGGCGACGTCGACATCGGCCGCGGCCTGCTGGAGCAATCGCTGGCCACCCATCCGCAATACTACGCCCCCGCCGCCGACAAGCTCGCCGCGCTGAACGGCTCGGCCCCCTAGCCCCATGGGCGGCGTCTCATCGCTGCTGTCGCCCGCGGCGGCGGCATGGCTCGCTTTCGCCGTCGGCGCGCCGCTCGCCGCCTTGGCCGCCGTCTGGGATGTCCGCCGCCTGCGCATTCCCAACTGGCTCAACGCCGCCCTGGCGGTCGCGTTTCTACCCATCGGTCTGCTTAGCCTGCCACTGGATCTGTTCGGCTACCGCGTTGCAGGGGCGCTTCTGGTTCTATTCCTCGGCCTCCTCCTTTTCGCCTCCGGCCGCATGGGCGGAGGCGACGTCAAGATGCTCGCCGCCGGCGCGCTCTACGTCCCCGGACCCCAGGCGCCGGCCATGCTCATGATTTTGTCAGCTTCATTAATTCTGGGGGTCGCGTTCATCTACATGATACGCTACCTTCTCGGAACGGGAGAGCGGTCCTGGCTCGGTCTGAATCGAGGCGCCCGCTTTCCCATGGGCGTCTCCATCGGGGCCGCTCTCATTATCCACCTGGGGCTGAACCTGTCCCTGCCCGCGTAAACGACCCCGACCCCGCGTATTCATGAGGTCGCCATGCCCGAAGACCAGATGCTCACCGCGTCGTTCGACACCCCGCCGCTCGGCGCCCCCGCCGGCTACCAGCCCGCTCCCCAATCGGTGGAGGAGACGTGCCTGCCGCGCGAGTTCCTGCTCGATCAGACCCTGCGCATCATGTTCCGCCGCAGCGTCGACAGCGTCTCCGCCGCCGCGGACGCCCTGCGCCTCTCCCCGGCGGTCGTAGCCGACCTCTTCGAGATGCTGCGGGCCGAGCGCCTGATCGCCACCCTAGGCCAGCTCTACGCCGACATGCGCGCCGAGATGCGGTTCGAGCTGACCGAGGGCGGCCGCGCCCGCGCGCTCGAAGCCTCCGCCCGCATGGACTATTCCGGCCCCTGCCCGGTCACGCTCGACCAATACCGCCGCGCAGTCGCCGCGCAGTCCGTGGGCGACCACCGCATCGGCAAGCCGACGCTGATGGACGCCTTCCGCCACCTCGTCGTGCCCCAGGGCGTCCTCGAGCGTCTCGGCCCGGCGATCAACTCCGGCCGCTCCATCCTCCTCTACGGTCCCCCCGGCAACGGCAAGTCCAGCTACGCCCACGCCCTCGCCAAGGCAATGGAGGGGCCGGTGCTGGTCCCCTACTCCCTCTACGTGGACGGGGAGGTCATCCAGGTCTTCGACCCCTCCCTCCACCGCCTCGCGCCGCAGGAGGATCCCTGGACCCCCGCGGACCTCGTCCAGGCCGGCGCGCCGGACCTGCGCTTCAACCTCTGCCTGCGCCCCGCCGTCATCACCGGCGCGGAACTGATGACCGACATGCTGGACCTGCGCTTCAACGCCACGTCCCGCACCTACCAGGCGCCGATCCAGATGAAGGCCGCCAACGGCGTGCTGATCATCGACGACCTCGGCCGTCAGCGTCAGCCGCCCCAGGCCTTCATCAACCGTCTCATCGTGCCGATGGAGGAAGGGGTCGACTACCAGTCCCTGCAATCGGGCCTCAGCTTCCAGGTCCCCTTCGACACGCTGATGATCTTCTCCACCAACATCCCGCCGGCAGAGCTGCTGGACGGCGCGGGCCTGCGCCGGATCTACTACAAGCTGCTGATCGAGCGGCCGACCCAGGACGACTTCATCAAGATCTTCCTGTGCGTCTCCAAGGCCCGCGGGATCGAGGCGCCCGAACCCGCCCTCGAATACGTCCTGCGCGAGCTCTACGGCCGAAGCGAGCTCGGCTTCGCCGCCTACCACTCGGTCTACCTGATCGACCAGGCCATCGCCGCCTGCGACTACGAGGGCGTCGACCGTCAGCTGCGGCCCGAGTTCCTCGACGCCGCCTGGGCCAACCTCTCCGTCATCGACAGCGCCTGACCCGGCCGCGGAGGGGCCTCAAACGGCCCCTCCCGCCTTCAACGCCGCGATCCTCTCGGCATCCAAGCCCAACCAATCCCCCAGCACCTCCTCCGTATGCTCCCCCAGCATCGGAGCCGACCGCCGATAGGCGATCTCGCTGTCGGAAAACTTGATCGGGTTCGCCAGCCCCGGCACCGACCCCGCCACCGCATGCGGCGTCTCGATCTTCATGCCCCGCGCGATCACCTGAGGCTCCTCGAAGGTCTTGTCGATCGTGTTGAGGCCGCTGCACGGCACCCCCGCCTTAGGCAGCGTCTCCAACCAATGCGCCCGGCTTTTCTCCACCGTCCTGCCGCCGATCATCGCCGCCAGCACCGCCCGGTTCTTGTTCCGATCCGGCACGGTGAGAAACCGCGGATCCTCCGCCCATCCCGGCTGTCCCAGCGCCTCGCACAGCAGGCGGAACTGCCGGTTGTTCCCCACCGCGATGATCACGTCCCCGTCGGTGCAGGGAAACGGCTGATAGGGCGCCAGGTTCGGATGCCAGACCCCCGTCCGCGTCGGCACCTTGCCGCCGATGAAGTAGTTCATCGCCTGGTTCGCCAGCCACCCGACGGTCACGTCCAGCAGCGCCATGTCCACATGCTGCCCCCGCCCCGTCGCGTCCCGCTGCCTCAACGCCGCAAGCGTCGCGATGCACGAGTAAAGCCCCGTGGTAACGTCCGAGATCGCCACCCCGACCCGCTGAGGCCCCGCCCCCGGCTCCCCATCCGGCTGCCCGGTGATCGACATGATCCCGCCCAGCCCCTGGATGAGGTAGTCGTAGCCCGGCTGCTCCGCCATCGGCCCGGTCTGCCCGAACCCGGTGATCGACACGTAGATCAGCCCGGGGTTCAGAGCGCTCAGCTCCTCATATCCCAGCCCCATCGCCGCCAGACCGCCCTTCTTGAAGTTCTCGATCAGAACGTCGGCGCCCGCCGCCATCTCTCGGATCAGCGCCCGCCCCTCTTCGGACTTAAGGTTCACCGTGGCCGAGCGCTTGTTGCGGTTCGCGCTCAGGTAGTACGCCGCCTCCCCGGTTTCGTTCCCGTCCCTGTCCTTCAGCCAGGGCGGCCCCCAATGGCGCGTGTCGTCCCCGCCCTCGGGGTTCTCCACCTTCACCACGTCAGCGCCCAGATCCGCCATCAGCTGCGTGCACCAGGGCCCGGCGAGCACCCGGGTCATGTCCAGCACCTTGATCCCGTCCAGCGGAGCGGTCATCGGCGCGCCTCCCTCATCCTGTTTCTTGAAGCAGTTGTAGCGCGACCGATCAGTCCGGCGATCCGCCGAAGCGCCCGGCCAGCGCCTCCGCCGCCCCGGCGCTCGGCCCCAACGCCCCGTCCAGCCACGCCTCCGACGCCGGAACCAAACGCCAGTAGAGCGCCCGGACCGCCGCGCGCGCCCGCTCCCCCGGCCAACCCTCGGGCCGCAACGCCGCCGGCAAATCCGGCCCCGCCAGCACCGCCCGCCGCCACGCGTGCAGCAGCAACGTCCGCGCCGCCAGCGCCTCCAACGGATCGGGAGCGTGCGGCAGGTCCGCGCCCAGCGCCTCGGCCAGCCGCGCCACCTCCTCGAAACGACGCGCCGCGCCGCCCGAGGGCCAGCCGGCGTCGATCAACGCGCGCGACACCCGCGACGCCTCGGAGGGCGCGGCGAACACGCTCGCGCCCCGCGGCGCCGGAGGGGCGCCGGGCAGGTCCGGCCGCAGCCAGAACCCCGGCGCGGCCTCGGCGAACCCTGCCGCGCGCAGCCCCGCTCCGACGTCGCGCCCAGGGTCCGGCGCCGCCGCCTCCCAACCGCCGCTCCACGCCGGCGGACCGGCGGCGTAGATCCGTCGCGTCGCCGCGGTCCACTCGTCCCGTTTGGTCTCCGTCAGCGCGTAGAAGCTTGTGCGCCCCCGCCGCTCCCGCGCAAGCCAGCCGTCCCGCGCCAATCGCGACATCGCCGTCCGCAGCGCGCCCGGCTCCACCCCGAGCCGTCCGACGACCTCCTGCACCGCCGCCAGAGGCAGGGTCCCGCCCCGCGGCGCCGCCGCGTCGCCGAACACGGTCGTCACCAGCGACCAGGCGCGCAGCCCGCCGCGGTCCTGCGCGGCCACCGCCCGATCGAGCGCCGAGCCCCGCGCGGGCTCTTCAGGCGTGGGAGAAGCGTGGATCGTCATGCATCCGGACGGTGGCGCAGGGCGCCTCGCCGTGCAAGGGCGCTGCGGCCGGGCGTCGGCGTCCGACGGAAAAGGGCGGCGGGCCCGTCGCGACCGTGAAGGATCAGGATCCTCGCGAGCCTGGTAAACCAGGTGGGCGCCGGATGATGCAGGCCACGACCCGCACCAGAGCCAGCTCCCGCGAAGATGCTTAGGCCACCAGGATTCAAGTCCTCGCACGGGAAGGACAGCACCCGCCTGAGCCCGATATAGGCCCCTCCGCGCCCCAGGAAAAGCGCCCCCGCGCCCCGGCCCGGCGAGTGCATCATATCCGAACGGTTCCTCGCTTGACCCCGGCCGCCCCGTCCTCTATCCCCGCGCCGGTCGCCGTTGGGGAATAGTTTAACGGTAGAACAGCGGACTCTGACTCCGTCGGTCCTGGTTCGAATCCAGGTTCCCCAGCCACTGATTTCCCTACGCTTTTCCCTCCGGTTCACTGGTTCCGCCGGCCCGGTTGGGAAGGCGGTTGGGAGACTTCGTTCCCGTTTCGAGCTTCGCGATGGCAGACTCGGCGAGAGCCGGATCGGTCGCGGCGTAGTGCGCTTCGAGGATCGCGGTGACATGCGCGTTGCGATGCCCGGTGATCGAACCGATCTCCGCGGGTGTGCATCCGTAGCGACGCATCCGCGTCACCGTCGTCCCGCGAAGATCGCTGAAGGTTAGTCCGTCGACTCCTGCACGCTTCGAAGCCTTGCGCCAGCTGGAGCGAAATCCGTCGGCGGTCCATGGACGCCCGTCAGCGGTCGTGAGAATGATCGGGGAGCGGCGGGGAGCCGAATCGAGCGCCGCCCGCAGCGGCGTGAAGCATGGGATTTTCACGCGCTCGCCGGTCTTGCCTTGGGTCAGGCGGATGTGGGTGCCGTCATACGCGCTCCATGGGAGCCGCAGCAGGTCGCCCTGCCGCTGTCCGGTCCACAGGGCGAGGACCATGGCGAGACGCAGGTGCGGCGGCGCCACGCGCATGAATGCCGCCTCGTCTGCCTCAGTCCAGATGAACTCTCGGCGCGAGCCACGCCAGACGCGACCGGCCCGCTCCAGCGGATTCGCGAGGATCAGCCGACGGTCGAATGCCCAGGCGAACACCCGAGCGAGCACGGTGAATTCGTAGTCCGCGCGCCGCGCCGAGGTCTCTGCGCGCTTGTCGCGCCACTCAAGGAACACGCCTCGCACTCTTGGATCGGCCAAAGCCCCGAGCGGCATGTTACCGAACTCAGGCTCTAGACGGCGCAAGATCGCAGCGTAGTCGGCCTGCGTCGGCGGAGCGAGGTCCAAGAACCCGCGGCCGGATCCTGCACGCCCGCGGCTCCGCTGGTAGCGGTCGAATAGCTCCTGCACTGTCCCGCGCGCCTTCGGCTCTGACCGGCTCGCCTGCGCTGCCGCGAAGGCGGCTGCGAACGCCGGGGAGCCGTAGTCGTCGGGGAAGCGAGGCCCCCCCTTCCACGCATAGAAGTAGGTCTTGCGCGTGCCGTCCGCGAGCCGCTTGGGCGCGCGGTGCAGGCCAGGATAGGGGTTAGCGCGCTTCACGTCGGGCCAGCCAATCGTCCAGCGCTTCGGCCGGAGCTGTCTCGCGCGCGAAGATCAAGCGCAGCGTTCCGTCCGGTTCCACACGGACCTCTCGCGGATCTAGGCCTGCCTCCCGAGCGGCAGCGGCGTAGTCGCGAAGCTTCGCAGGGGTGACGCGCTTGATCTCCGCGGCGCGGCTCATCCGACCAACTCCAGCTCAGGAGCCTCTCGCGGCCGCGCAGCGGCTTGCTCCGCCGCCTCGGCATCGGCGATCAGGTCTAGCCAGCAGTTGATCCAGACCTGCGAGTAGATTCGTCGTGGCATTCGCACCAAGCGGTCCGAGTACAAGTCGGGCAGGTAGAACTGAACCTCGGCCGGAGCGTCCCAGTATCGCTTCTCGATTCGCAAATAGTGCTCCGAACCGCAGCCCGGGAAGCGCCGCCCCGGCTTGGCCGTGGTCCGCAACTCGCGCAGCAGAACCTCACCGCGGACCATATGGCCCAGTTTGAGGTCTGCGACGAGGTTGCCCGGCCTCGCAAGCATTACGCAGCCTGTGACTGAACAGGGAGCCCAAGACTGATGCGGACGGTTTCCACAATTTCGTTCAAGTTCAGCAGTACGGCCGCGTATCGCGCTTCTTCGCGGATCGTCTGATCTGCAACCGCCACTAGCTCAATCGTAGCGTCGGGCTCGTGGGGCGAGCGAGAGATGACAAGGTAGGTTGTGCCCGACGAGAACAGCTCTCCGGGCACTCGCAGGCTCGACACATCAGGCTCTTCGCCTCCCCAGTGAAAATCCTCGCTGCCGTCCGCCATGTCGCCAGCAAGGTCGGTAAATCTAAGTGCAGCCCGCGCGGCAGCGTCTGCTCCGATGCCGAGATCTACGAGCCGGGCGGTGATCGCGGCCTGATAGATGCGGCGAAGTGAGAATAGTCGGCGCGTCCCAAAACCCGCCGCCTCCCGATCTCCGTTTTGCATTACGATCAGGCCGCGATTGATCCACGTCTTCAACGTGTTCGGGTTCATCTGCGCCGCCCGCGCGACGTCACTCAGAAAGAACTGAGGTTGAGCAAGATCGTCGGCGTACGTCACGGTCGGCATTCCACTTTCCTCGTCTGCTTCTAGCCAAACAAACATGGCACCATAAAGGTTCACATGAACCTTCTTCATTTCGCGTGAAGCTGTCAAGCTTCATGTGGTCCCGCTGTCTCGCTATCGGCCTCGCCGTCAAACGGGAACGGACTACGTCAACATTGTGTGGATCTCGTGAGCCACACGATTGTTCTCCTTCGCCACAATCAGAAGAGCTTCAGCGAGCCCGCCTATGTGGGTGGTCGCCATTTGCGAGTCATCGATCTCACGCGAAATCTGCTCGGCCAGGCCAGAAATCGCGCGGGCGCTGCAAATCTGAGCAAGAGCGGCGTCCGCCAAGCTCTGCTCAGAATTCTTGCCGATCACCTCGTTGAAGGCCGGGTGGCAGCAGTCGCGGGCATCAGGTTGGACCTTTGTCTGTACGGTCATGGCGCAGTTCCTCAGGTTGATGTTATGCATTCTGCACAATATGCATGGCACAGAGGTAGGCTTATGACAAGTGCACAATGTCGAGGTGCGAGAGGATTGCTAGGCTGGACTGTCCGCGACCTGGCGGAGAGCGCTTGCGTGCATCGAAACACAGTCTCCAACTTTGAAACCGAACGCTTCAACGGCAGCGCCGAGACGGTCGCCGCGATGCGTAGCGCCCTCGAAACTGCGGGAGTAGCGTTCGTCGACGACAGTCGTGGAGGGCCCGGCGTGCGACTCCGCAAGTAGCGCGGGCCGGAGCTTTCGAGGCAGGCTCCGGCCCGCTCCCGCCGCGCCGACAGGAAGGAAACCGGCCGCGGGGTGTCGGGGTTGAGACACTCGCCGACTTGTCGGCCGGATTCTGGGCGCGAGAGTGCCCCCTAGGCTCGGCCAGCCTATTCCGTTGCACCGTCGCCTCC
Organism: Pseudomonadota bacterium; assembly: GCA_039025075.1. Lineage (GTDB taxonomy): Bacteria > Pseudomonadota > Alphaproteobacteria > Rhodobacterales > Rhodobacteraceae > Albimonas. Next base: position 12,898 of record JBCCPD010000019.1, read on the forward strand.
CCAGCCCACCAGGCGCCGGGCAGCGGCCGTCTCCGCCTCGCTGAGGCCCGCGGCCTTGGCTTCTGCGATGCCCCTCACCACGGCAGAGAACGCGCGGGCGCGGCCGCCGGCGTCCCAGGCCTGCACCGGCCGAACCGGATCGATCTCCACCGTCGCCGCCAGCTTCGCGGTCAGCTCGGTCGCGATCAGCCGGGCGAGGGGCGCGAGCGTCCACACCGCCAGCCCGCGCTGCGCCTCGCGGATCGCCGCCGCCTGGCCGTCCGCCGCCAGCAGGCTCGGATGCACGCCGAAGGCCGACGAGATGGAGTCGCGCGTGCGGTCCCAGCTCTCGATCAGCATCGCGTCCTTGAGCACAGGCGAGAGAGCGTGCGGCCGCCAATCGGTCGTCGGCGCCATGCCGCCCGCCGCCGTCACGGCCGTCGACTCGCGCAGCATCACGCGCCCGCGCTTGCCCTGGAAGCTCGCCGAGACGCCGGCGAGGTCTTCGTCGGGCATCTCCGGCATCGGAACGATCGAGGATCCGATCGGCGCGTTGGCGAACACGTCCGCCAACGCCGTCTCCACCGCGCCCATCAGATCGGCGGAGAGTTGCGCCCGGCGCAGCGGCGCAACGCCGACCCAGGGGGTCTGAGGATTGGGCGCGAGGACCACGTGGACCACCTCCCCTGCCAGGGTCGTCAGGCTCCGCCCGCCGCCTGCATCCGGCAGGCTCAGGCGGTAAGCGCGGGGTCGGCCATCGCTCGTGGTGACGTCCCAATCGGCAGCGGGGATCAGGCTCCCGTCGCCGATCAGCGCCAGCCACTCGCCGCGAAGCGCGAGAGATCGCGCGGCGGCCGCCAGAAGGGGCGGCGTCATTAGCGACGTTCCGCTCACGTCGGCCAGGGCGAGGCCGTTCTCCCAGAAGCCGACGCAGGACTGCACGGCGGCCGTCGCCTCGGCCACGCCGCGCCGGCCGGCGATCATGTCCGCGCGGGCGGTCATCATGAGCGCCGAATAGCCGAGGGCGCTGCGTGTTTCCGGCGGGGCCGGGCGGCGAAAGATGCGGGTGAAGAAGCTCATGCGCCAGCCCTCGCGCCCAGCTTGCGCCACGGCCGCAGCAAATCCGCCGCGCCGCTCAGCTCCAGCGCACGCGCCGCGTAACGTGCAGCACGCCGCGACTGATACAGCTCGGTGTAGGCGAAGCTGTCTTTGTTCTTGTTTGCGATGCCGCGCATGTACTCCTCGAGCCGTTGAGCGGCCTCGTAAATCTCTGCCGGGACTGGCGCATCGTCGTTTCCGGCGGTGCCGGTCACGAGCCACCTTCCATCGTCCAGCTCGTAGCCTAGTGGCGCCGCCGGAAGCGTCGTCTCCATCCAAATCCGTGAGGTCGCGTCCCAGCGAAATGCCTGCAGCAAAGCGAACGGATGCAGCGGCGGACGCCACTCGCCCGGGCCCTCCAAGGTGAAGGCCGCGGAGCGCGCCGGCCCGCGCCAGCTCACCCACGCCTCGATCCGCCGCCACACGGCCGCCATCTCCACCGCCGGATCGTTCGGATCTCGGCCAAGCAGGGCCCCCATGCGATCGACGATCTCAGGCCAGGCGTTCGGCTCGCCTTCGTCCATTTCCAGCAGCCGAGTCATGCGCGCCACCTCCATGATGCCGCCGGCGCCGGAGCGGGCGTCTCCGGGGTCCAGGTGCGCGCCTCCACCTGCGCTTTCGGATAGGCCGGCCGCGTGACGGCGCTCAGCTCAAACAGATCGGCCATGGTGATCGTCCGCCGCACCTCTCCGCCGCTGCGCTCGACCCGCTCACCTTGCTCCGCGACCATGAAGCCAGGCGAAAGGCCGCGGATCAGGCCCGCCTCATGGGCCGCCAGGAAGTCCCGAGCCCATGACGTGTCGACCGTCAGCGTGGCGTTGAACCTCAAGGCGTCGTCGTCGTCGCTCAGCGTCAACGTGCCAGCCTCGCGGCTGGCCAAAGGCTTGTCGTAGTCGTGGCCGCTCAGCAGATGGATGTCCTCGCCCGCCTCGATCCGAGCGCCGAAGGCTCGCGAAGCGATGACCTCCACCAGGCCAGGGGCCAGCTCCGCGGGCGAGTCATAAGGGAACGCGCCCGACAACCGGACACGCCCCCCTTCAAGGCGGCGCAGCTCAAGCCCGCCACCAGCTGCGCCGCCGAACAGCATCACGCCTGCAACCCCGTGAGGATCTCGAGCTGCTCGGCTCGGCTGACCGTCACGTCCGTAGTGGCCAGAGCGGTAAGCCGCAGGCCTCCGGATGCGGCGTCGGAGTAGGGATCGCGGATCAGATCGACCGCGCCCCAGGTCCCGACGAAGATCGGCGGCGTGCCGCCCGCCGAAGTCGTCAGCAGGCCTGCGGACGCCGCTGGAGACCCGGAGGGCGCTGCGAGCGCGTTCGACGTGACCACCACGCGGCCCGCGTCCCGCGCGATCATCGGAATGAGCTGCATGAAGTTGCCGTCACCGTCCTTGGCCTTCATCAGGAGGGCCCAGACCTCCGGCCGGATCAGCGCGTTTATGGTGCCGGGGACGGCCGCGTTGGCGATCATGAACCGCGCGATCGCGTCGATGATCATTTCGAAGTCGGGCGCCGCATCTATCGCGGTTTCGGTGATCCCGAAGCTCGCCGCGCCGGGCAGGATGCCGGTCGGCTCACCGCTGGACCCGCTGCCGAGGAACACCGCCGCATCCATGGCCTTGGCCATCGCGCCGTTCATGTCACGCCGCACCGCCTGCTCGAGCGCCGCGCCGCTCTGCTTGAGCGCCTTGCGCGTGATCTTCATCTGAACGCCCAGCGTGTGATCCGGCGCCAGCGGGCGATCCGTCGTGGCATAGGGAGCCGGGGCCGCGACTTCGCCGGTCTCGCCATCGGCCCAGCCCGCAGAGACAGCCGACGTCACCACGGGCCATTCGACCTCGCCGGCGTCGATGTTCACCATCTGCGCGCCCATGCCGGCGGCCACGGACTGCGGGAACAAGCGATCGATGGTCGGCCGGGTCGACACAGGGTCGGGCGTTCCCGTCGCGACGGTCTCGCCCACACGGACCTCCAGCGCTTCCCACGGCACAGGAACGCCGCGGAACCCGCCCGAGCTGCGAAGCTCCGACACGATCTCCGCCGTTCGGCCTTGGAGCTGATGGCCGGTGTCCAGCGCCATCGCCACCTGGCGCAGCTCGAACCCGGCCACCAGGTCCGACCACTCGCGCCCCTCGCGTGTCTCAAGTTCGGCGCCCGCCTCGCGCCGTTCGGTGTCCTCCGCCACCAGGGCGGCGCGGTAGCGCGTCTCGTTGGAGCGGTACTCCGCGTCGAGCTCGGTCATCTTGCCCAGCTCGTCCTCGGTCGGCGTCGTCTTGCCCGCCAGCTCCGCCAGCGCCTGCCGGATTTCGGATTGGCGGCGGCTGATCTTCACGCTTTCCAGCATCGTCGGTGTCTCCTGCTCGATTGGTCAGCCCATGCGGGCTTTGGGTTTCGGCATCAGCGCGTCCACGAGGTCGCGCCAAGCATCCCGTTCCGGGGATCTCGGGCCCGCACGCTCCGCCCGTGTCTTCGCGATGTGGCAGGCGCGGCAGAGGGTGCGGAGGTTGTCCAGGTCGAAGGCGAGGTCAGGCCGCTCAGCCCGCGTCTGCACGTGGTCGACTTCGAGCCGGTGGCGCGAGCCGCATTCGACGCACTTCCAGCCGTCGCGGCGCTTGGCGGCGAGGCGTGCAGCCTTCCACTGCTTCGAATGATGAAAGGCGCTCATACCCACACCGGCTTTCTGGCCCGGCGCACGGGCCGAGCACGCTGGCGGGCGCCCTCGGCCACGGCGAGGATCGCGGCGGCTGCGGCGTCGATCCGCCCCGTCGATCGGCCCTTGGCGAGCTTTGCGTTGCCGCTCACGTCGGCCACCGTCACGGCATCGGCGAGGGCGGAGCGCATCAGCATGGACGGGGTAGCCGAGACGCGGCCGTCGAAAACCGCGGCGCGAAATCGCTCCACGTCCTCGGCGCCGTCCTTGAAGCTCTGCCCGCGCCAGACAACGGGGGCGGAGAAGCCCGAAGCCGCGAGGGCTTCCTCGAATTCCGACTGGCGATAGCGATCCGCCACGAGAGCAGAGACCGCCGCACCGTCGAGACGGCGCCAGATTTCGGCCAGGAACGCCGCCGCCGGAACCACGCGGTCGCCGAGGGTCAGCAACTCGCCCCGCCGCTCCATCTCGACATAGCGACCGGAGACGCCGTCGGCGGCCCCGCGATCGGCCAGCGCGGGCGAGCACGAGAACGCACCGAAGGCCTCCAACCTGCCGGTGTCGGGCCAGTAGAGCGCCGCCGCCGACATGCTGGCGCTGCCGCCCAGGTCGATTCCCACCACCACGGCGCCGTCGCGCGGCGTAAGCTCCGCCGTCTCCGCCGAAAGCCATTCGTCGGGGGTCAGGAGCTGCCCCCGCGCCTCGCCGCTCACCCGCTCGTTGCGGTTGTAGAGCCGGAAGGTGTTGAGCGCGTTGCCGCCTCGGGCGATCGCGCGCTGCGCCTGCCCCACCAGCCTATCCGGCGGTGCCCCAATGCCCTCGGCCGCGCCAGGGTTCGCTTCCAGCAAGCTCTCGCGGTCGTCGGCGGGGAGCATGGGCGCAGGCCTATGCTCTTGGACGTAGGTGCCGGGCGGTGGATGATCGAGCCACTGAGAGAACGGGTGCGCGTCGTCGGGCGCGCTCGTGCTGATGATGAGCGCCCGGCCGCCACGCTTGCCGAGACCGCTCAGCAGCGCCGCCTCAAGGTCGTCGCCCTTGTCGGCGGGCCAATGCCCGCGCTCGTCCAGTAGGGCCAGCGTCGGCGCGCTGCCGAGGACGTTCTTCGAGTCGGCGGCGATGGCGCGCAGGTAGTGAGGGCCGCGCGCATCCTCGAACTCGATCTCCAACCTGGGCGACCGTCGGTATGTAAGCCGCGCCTGCATGTCCTCGGGCAGAGAGCGCGAGAACGCTTCTGCGAAGTCCCAGGCGATGCGCGCCTGATCGCGAGTGCGCGCGCCGATCAGCACTTCTCGCCGCGGCTGAGCGTCCCACACGCCCAGAAGCGCGCCGAGCGCGAGGCCGGCGGAGAGGGCCGACTTGCCGTTGCCGCGCCCAACGCTCAGCACAGCCGCCGCCGTGTCGTCCCGAAGGGCGCCGCGAACGAAGCGGGCCTGGAACGGAGCGAGCTTCAGCCGAGACCCAGCCGCCGGCCCCTCCGGAATCCGCAGTTCGCCCAGAAACGCTTCCGCCCGATCCGCAGCGACGTCGAATTCGTCCCATGCGCGAGCCTGCTCGGACACGCTCCAGCCTGCGAACAGCGAGCCCTGCGGACGGTCGTAGCTCATCCCGCCGCCTCCCCGCGCAGCGCGAAAGCGTGAGTCCCCATACCGGTGCCCGCCTCCCCGCGATCCCGAGCGATTGGGACCCTTTGGGCGTCTTCGCGGGCGAGCGCTGCTGCGATCTGACGTGCTACCTCGGCGTCGGCGCGAAGGTCGAAGAAACGGAGCGCGGTTTCGATGCTCTCCTCGTCGCTGGGAGGCGGCGGGTTGTCGAAGGGCAGGCAGTACTTTCGCTCGGGAACGCAGACGATGCCGGGACCAAGCGTTTCAAGATCAACACCAACCCGTGCCAGCCATCCGCGCCACCTCTGGATGGACGAAGACAGGGTGACGTAGGTCATGGGCGTGGGCGGACGGCGACGGGTTTGCGCCGCGTCCGCGCGCTCGCGCGCATTCGGGATTCTTTCGGGATTCCTATTGCGTGTCCCGGAACTGAGACGGTTTGCGCTCGGATGTGAGACGGTTTCAGCCCGCGATACCGTCTCGCTATCGGAACGGTTTCCGCGCTCGCGGGGGCGCTCAACGGCGGGGAGTGCAACTACGTTGCGGCCTCGTCTGAGCTGGACGTTCGGAGGGAAGGCCAGGTGGAAGGTGGAGCTGCGACCGCGGCCGCCGCCGCCGCCGGAGACTGTCAGAAAGCCGGCCGCCTTGAGCGCCTGCAACGCGCGGCCGGCCTTGGCACGCGAGCCGCCGACTGCGGTGCCCAACTCCTCATAGCTCGACCAGAAAGAACCTGACGCGCCAACGCTCGGGAGACTGACAACGACATGCGACGCCAGCACCTTGGCCGCATCGGGAACGCTTTGCGAACCCAGCACTGCCTCAAGCCACCGGAACCGGTCGCGAGCCCAATCTCGCGCGGGTGAAGGACTGTTAGCGGTTGGGCGACGCTTCGTAACGCCTTGATTTCCCACGGTCGCTTTACCCTCGAATTGGGAGAAAAGCGCAGGTTTTTCAATCGCGTGCTAAGGACTCTGACTCCGTCGGTCCTGGTTCGAATCCAGGTTCCCCAGCCACGCTCTCCCCGCTGAATGGTCTCCGCCGGGCTCGGCCGCGAAAACTTCTCGTTTGTTTCGAGTGTTGTAGCGACGCGGCCGTCAGCACGCTCGGCCACTGCACCCGGAAACCTGCTCTCTCTTTGGCCTTGCTTGTATCGACCCACTGGTTTTCTGCTCATGCTACATGGGAGAGGAGCAGCGATGAGCGTGGCGATGGAAGACGGGATCAAGCGCTGGACGGCGAAGCGGAAGTCCGCGCTGGTAGTGGAGATCATCCAGGGCAAGACCACGGTGTCGGAGGCGGCGCGGTCTTTCGATCTGGCGCCCTCCGAGATCGAGGGCTGGGTCGAGGGCGCCTGCAAAGGCATGGAGAACGCCCTGCGCGCCAACCCGCCCGACATCCGCGAGCCGTACGAGAAGCAGCTGAAGGACCTGCAGGAAGCCTACGGGGAGGCCAAGGCCATGCTGGAGCTGCGCGCGCGAAAAAAGCTGCAGGCCCTGCTGGGTGAGGCGCGCGCCGCCACCGGTTCGAGGCCGCGCCGAACGAGGACGGCAAATGATCCGCGCCCTCCAGCAGGTCCTGGTAGCCGACGGCTGCCATGTTCCCGTCGCCAAGCTATGCGCCTCGTTCGGCGTGCCGCGTCGGTCGTTCCGCTGCAAGCCGACGAAAGCTGCGCCGAAGACGAACCCGGCGTTGGTCGCGCCGATCAAGGCGCTGATCGAGGACGAGCCGTCCTTCGGCTGCCGCACCGTCGCGTGGCTTCTGGGCATGAACAAGAACACGGTCCAGCGCGCTCGGCGCCTCTCTCGAACCGATGGCGTTCGACGCCTCGCTCCAGCTCAAGGGCTGGCAGGTGCGCAGGCGGCCCGTGGGCTCCCGGCCTCGGATCGAAGCCAAGCCGTCGGCGGCGGCGGCCCCGAACGAGCGCTGGTCCACGGATCTCGCCCGCGTCTGGGCCGGCCAGGACGGCTGGGCGACGCTGGCGCTGGTGATGGACTGCCACGCCCGCGAAGTGCTGGGCTGGCGTCTGTCGCGCAGCGGCAAGGCCACGACGGCCGTCGCGGCGCTGGAGCATGCGCTCATCGCCCGCTTCGGGACGCTGGGGCGCGTGGAGACGTCGTTCCTGCTTCGAAGCGACAACGTCCTATGTCGGCGCGGGCACGGGAAGTGGGGGCGAGAGATCTCTTCGCGCCGGAGCATTCCAGCACGTCTTGAAGCGTGATCCAGGCGGCTTTCGCCGTCAAGGAAGCGGTCTCGACCATAGAAAACCCGGGGTCCGGCGGATCGGCCCCGACCGTCCTCAACACGAGATCCAAAACCAGGCGAAAGACCCGAA
>JBCCPD010000020.1:0-20004 GCA_039025075.1 Pseudomonadota bacterium
CCCGGCCCGGGCCATGGCCGCGTCCATGGAGATGTTCGTCAACGCCACGCGCCGTTACGGAAAGCCCGAATTCGGCATCGACGAGGTGGAGATCGCCGGCGAAACGCTGCCCGTGACCGAGCGCGTCGTCTGGTCCAAGCCTTTCTGCGACTTGCTGCACTTCAAGCGCGACCATCCCCTGGCCTTCGCGCGCAACGATCCCAAGGTGCTGATCCTCGCGCCGATGTCCGGCCATTTCGCCACGCTGCTGCGCGGCACGGTGGAGGCGATGCTGCCGGAGCATGAGGTCTACATCACCGATTGGCAGGACGCGCGGAACGTGCCGCTCGCCGAGGGCCGCTTCGACCTGGACGACTACATCGACTACGTGATCGAGATGTGCCGCGTGCTCTCCAAGGACGGGGAGCGGGTGAACGTCATGGGCGTGTGCCAGCCGGGCGTCCCGGCGCTCGCCGCCGCCTCGATGATGGCCGAGGACGAGGATCCGGCGCGCCCGGCGACCGTCACGCTCATGGGCTCGCCCATCGATCCGTCGAACAACCCCAAGGCGCCCAATGATCTGGCGACCTCCCGCCCGCTGAGCTGGTTCGAGCAGAACGTCATCGTGACGGTGCCTTTCCCCAATCCCGGCTTCATGCGGCGGGTTTATCCGGGGTTCCTGCAGCTGTCTGGCTTCATGCAGATGAACCTCGACCGGCACATGGACGCGCATGTCAAGCACTTCCGACACCTGATTCAGGGCGACGGCGACAGCGCGGCGGCGCATCGGACGTTCTACGACGAATACCTCGCCGTCATGGACCTGACGGCGGAATTCTACCTGCAGACCATCGAGCGGGTGTTCCAGAAGCATGATCTCGCCGTCGGCGCGTTCAGCTATCGGGGCGAGCGCGTCGTCGACCCCGGCGCCATCCGCGACATCGCGCTTCTGACGATCGAAGGCGAGAAGGACGACATCACCGGGCTGGGCCAGACCGAGGCGGCGCTGCATCTCGCCGCCAAACTGCCCGACGCCAAGAAGATGCACTACATTCAAGAGAAGGTGGGGCATTACGGCGTCTTCAACGGGTCGCGCTGGCGGCGCTTCATCCAGCCGAAGGTGCGTCAGTTCATTCGGCGCCACCGCGCGATGGTGCGCGGCGAAGCGCCGGCGGCGGCGGCCGAGTAGCGCCGCGGCCGCCGCGACGGATCGACGACATGGTCCGACGTCGTCGCCGGGCGTCGGACCCGCGGCCGTCGTCCTTGCGCCTGTCGCGGCCCGACGCCGTGGTGTCTCTCAACTGGTCCTCCCGCGCAAAGCGGTTCACGCTGAGCGTGGGGCGAGCCGACGGGCGCGCGCGGCTGACGCTGCCGGACCGGGCGCGGCTCGACGAGGCGGAGGATTTTCTCAAACGGCAGGCGGGGTGGCTGGAAGCGGCGATGGCCCGCTCTCCCGCGCCGCAGCCGCTCAAGGCGGGCGGCGCCCTGCCCTATCGCGGCGCGCAGGTGGTTTTGACGCCGGAGGCCGGCCCTCGCCGCGCGCCAAGGGTGGAGGCCGGACGGCTGCTGGTCCGCGGCGGGGCGGAGGGCGCGCCTGCCAAGGCGCTGGCCTTTCTCAAGACCGAGGCCCGCGCCGCCCTGGTCTCGGCGGCCGAGCGGCACGCCGCGACGCTGGGCCGGCGACCGACGCGCGTGACGTTGAGGGACACGCGCAGCCGCTGGGGCTCCTGCGCCTCGTCGGGCGCGCTGAGCTTCTCCTGGCGGCTGATCATGGCCCCGCCCGAGGTGCTCGACTACGTTGCGGCGCATGAGGCGGCGCATCTGGTGGAGATGAACCACTCCGCCGCCTTCTGGGCGCTGGTGGAGCGGCTCGATCCCGATTGGCGCGAGCGGCGCGGCTGGCTGCGTCGACACGGCGCGACGCTGCAGCGGGTGCGGTTCGTTTGACCGCGGAGGGGCGGCGCACCGTCCGCCGCGGTCAGTTGATGTTGGGCGTGACCAAGATCACCATGATGACCATGCACCATACCCCCATGGTCGTGAAGACGACGAGCCGGCCGCCATTGGCCACGCGCCGCCAGAAGGCTCCGCGCAGCACCGCGAACAGAAGCGGCGTCCCGAACAAGTAGGCCCACAGGGCGTATTGCAGAAGGCCTGCGCCCCGGCGCGGGACGGCTGGCGCGGCGGCTCCCGGCAGGGCGGCGTCGATGTCCGACACGCCCTGGGCGCTCGGCAAGGTCAGGTCCGGCGGACGATCGAGCCCTTGCCACAGCGCGACGGCGAACAGCGCGATGAGCCCGACCTTCACCAGCACCAGCAGATGGGCGAAGGACACCAGCGGACGGCTGTATTTGCTCTTGCGACGTCGGTTGCGCCGCTTGTCGCGGCGCGTCACGCGCGCAGCGTCGACCGGTCGCGGCATGTTGTCCATCATGGCGCCTGCTCCCTCCCAAAAGCGCGGCGTCAGCGGTCGATGCGCTCCGCCGGTTCGGACCGGACCGCGGCGGACGGGTCGTTTCCCGACACCAGCTCTGTCACGCTGGCGACCAACGCGTCGATGACGCTCGCGCCCGAAGCCCCCCCGCCGGCCCCTCTTTCGGCCAGCGCGCCGATGTCGCCGGTCGCGTCTGGGAAGTCAAGCGGACGCACGGGCAGATCAGCGTGAACGCCGGCCATGGTCTCCCGCCAGATGGCGGCGGGCAGACCGCCGCCGGTCACGCCGGTCAGGGGCGTGTTGTCGTCATAGCCCATCCAGACGCCGGCGACGTAGTCGGCGGTGAAGCCTACGAACCAGGCGTCGCGGGCGGCTTGGGTGGTGCCGGTCTTGCCCGCGGCCGGTCGGTCGTCCGGCAACGCCGCGCGTCGTCCGGTGCCGGAGCGGATCACCTCCTCCATCATCCCCCCGAGCTTCGCGGCCGTTCGTGGAGACAGGGCCCGCGGCCGCGTCTCGGCCCCATGAACCATCAGAGGAACGTCCTCTTCTCCTCGAAGGGCGACGCGCAGGATGCCGTAGGGCGAGGCCCTCAGGCCCCCCGAGGCGATCGACGCGTAGACCCCCGTCGTCTCCAACAGAGTGGCCTCGGAGGTGCCGAGCGCCACGGCCGGTCCGGGCGCCAGCGGCGAAGCGACGCCGAGGGCGCGCGCGGTGTCCCGCACGCGGTCGAGCCCGGTTCGGCGAGCGACCCTGACCGCGACGGTGTTGACCGAGCGGGAGAGAGCCTCGGTCAGCGTCACGGGGCCCAGATACTCGCCGCCATAGTTGCGCGGCGACCAGTTCTTGATCGTCAGCGGCTCGTCCACGACCACATCGTTCGGGCGCATGCCGTCCTCGAGAGCGGCGGCGTAGACGATCGGCTTGAAGGCCGAGCCGGTCTGCCGCTTGGCCTGGGTGGCGCGGTTGAAACGTCCCGCCTCTCGGGAGCTTCCTCGCCCGCCGACCAGGGCGCGCACCGCGCCGTCATGGTCCATCACCGCGATGGCGGCCTGGGCCTTGGAGCCCTCGCGCACGTTCTCCTCGATGATGCGGGCCAAGGCCTGCTCCGCCGCCCGCTGCAGCGCGGGATCGAAGGTCGTGCGGATGACCACGTCCTCCGACGTCTCTCGGGTCAGCCAAGCGGGCCCGGCCTCCATCACCCAGTCGGCGAAAGCGCCCCCGGCGCGGGCCTCGGCGGCGCGCGACAGGCCGGCGGGTTCGGATCGGGCGCGCGCGGCCTGGTCCGCGGTCAAGAAACCCTGCGCCTCCATCAGCCCCACGATCACTCCGGCGCGGCCCTGGGCGTCGGCGAGGTTGGACGTGGGCGCATAGCGCGACGGCGCCTTCAGCAGGCCGGCCAGCATGGCGGCCTCGGCCGGCGTGGCGACGCGGGCGGATTTGCCGAAATAGCGCTGCGCGGCCGCCTCGAACCCGTAGGCGCCCGCCCCGAGATAGACCCGGTTGAGGTAGATCGAGAGGATCTCCTCCTTCGAGTATTTCAGCTCCATGGCCAAGGCCATGGGCAGTTCCTTCAGCTTCCGCTCCACGCTCCGCTCATGGGTGAGGAAGACGTTCTTGGCGGTCTGCTGGGTCAGAGTGGAGCCGCCCTGCACCAGCCGTCCCGCTCGCAGGTTGGCGACCATGGCGCGCGCCAGGCCGAGCGGGTCGACTCCCCAATGGGACCAGAAGCGCCGATCCTCGGTCGCGATCACCGCATGCGCGAGGTGGGGCGAGACCTCGGAGGCGCGCAGAGCTCCGCCGAATTGCTGGCCGCGCCACGCGAAAACCTCGCCGTGCCTGTCCAGCAAGGTCACCGAGCCCCGGGCGCGACCGTCGAGCAGCTCCGACGCGGAAGGAAGCTGCGCGTAAAAGATCGCCGTCGCCCCGGCGAGAACGAGGACCAGGCCGAGCGCGACGCGCGAACCGATCAGCCAGGTCCAACGGGCGAGCGTCAGGACCACGCCGCGCACGATGCGGTCCAACCAGCCGCCTCGCTTAGGGACTCCGCCACCGGAGACGCGCGCGCCTTTGCCGCCGCGCCGCGGGGCGGCGCGGGCCGCGCGTTTCGCAGCGGGACCTGTAATGGGCGGCGCGCGCCGCCCTTTAGCTCGTTTCTTGTCGCTCACGCGTCGCCTGCCTGATCGCGCCCTTGAGGGCGTCGTTCGCTCGAGTTTCGAAGCCTGTATGGTTTATAGGCGCCGAGGGCGATTTTTTGGAGAGGGCGCGGCCTTTTCAGGACGCCCCGGCCGAAAGGCGACGCGCGGAAGACACGGTCGTTTCGGCGAGACCACGGCCCCGCGCGAACGAGGCCCGGCCGCAACCACCACCGCTCAAAAAATCATCACTGCACATCGATTCGGCGCCTATGAAGCGGGCGCGCCATATGCGACTTTTGGATAAAGCGCCCGAAAATCGCCGCAAATCGAACTTGGCACGCATCCTGCATGTTCATGCGCGATACGAACCAAACGCCCGAAAAGGGGACAGGGAATGAAACTGATCATCGCCGTCATCAAACCCTTCAAGCTCGAGGAGGTCCGCGAAGCGCTCACCTCCGCGGGCGTGCAGGGCCTCATGGTCTCGGAGGTGAAAGGCTATGGACGCCAGTCCGGCCACACCGAGATCTATCGCGGCGCGGAGTACGTCGTGAACTTCGTGCCCAAGATCAAGCTGGAGATCGTCGTGCCCGACGGCGCGGTCGAGAAGACGGTCGAAACCATCGCCTCCACCGCCAAGACCGGCAAGATCGGCGACGGAAAGATCTTCGTTCTCGACGTGGAGCAGGCCCTCAGGGTCCGCACCGGCGAGACGGGCGAGGACGCGCTCTGAGCCATTGAAGCTCGGGCCATCAAGAAAATCTCGACAGAGGACGACAGACAGATGACCAAGACCCTCCTGAAATCCGCGGGCCTCGCGGCGCTGGCGGCCGGAGCGCTCGCCCTGCCCGCGCTGGCGCAGGACGCCGAGCCGCCGGCCGTGACGCCGGTGGAGACCGTGTTCATTCTCAACTCGCTGCTCTTTCTGGTCGGCGGCTTCCTGGTGATGTTCATGGCCTGCGGCTTCGCCATGCTCGAAGCCGGCCTGGTGCGTCAAAAGAACGTCGCCATGCAGCTGACCAAGAACATGGGCCTCTTCTCCTTCGCCGCGGTGGCCTACTACATCATCGGCTACAACCTGATGTATCCGCTGGGCAGCTGGTCCATCGGCTCCGACGAGACCGGCGGCTACCTGGGCGCGTTCGGCGTCGCCGTGATGGAGGCGGTGGGGGTCTCCCCTGAGGACGCCGACGACCTCTCCTACGCCTCCACCGGCTCCGACTACATCTTCCAGCTGATGTTCTGCGCCGCGACGGCCTCGATCGTCTCGGGCGTGCTGGCGGAGCGAATCAAGCTTTGGCCGTTCCTGATCTTCACGATCGTTCTGACCGGGCTGATCTACCCGATCCAGGCCTCGTGGAAGTGGGGCGGCGGCTTCCTCGACAGCCAGTGGGGCTTCCTCGACTTCGCCGGCTCCACCGTCGTGCACTCCGTGGGCGGCTGGGCGGCGCTCGCCGGGGCCCTCGTCCTCGGGCCGCGCATCGGCAAATACAAGGACGGCCGGGTCAACCCGATGCCGGGCTCGTCCTTGCCGCTGGCGACGCTGGGCACCTTCATCCTCTGGCTGGGCTGGTTCGGCTTCAACGGCGGATCGCAGCTCGCCATGGGCTCGGTCGGCGACGTGGCGGACGTCTCCCGCATCTTCGCCAACACCAACACCGCCGCGGCCGGCGGCGCCATCGCGGCGCTGATCCTCACGCAGGTGGTCTACGGCAAGGTCGACCTGACCATGGTGCTCAACGGCGCCCTCGCCGGTCTGGTCTCCATCACGGCCGAGCCGCTCACGCCCTCCTTGGGCTGGGCCACCATCGTCGGCGCGATCGGCGGGGTCATCGTGGTCTTCACCGTGCCCATGCTCGACCGTCTGAAGATCGACGACGTCGTGGGCGCCATCCCCGTCCACCTCTTCGCCGGCATCTGGGGCACCTTCGTCGTGGTGTTCTCCAACTCCGACGCGACGCTCATGGGTCAGATCGTGCCGATGATCATCGTGGGCGTCTTCGTCTTCGCGGTAAGCTGGGTCGTGTGGTTCATCCTGAACGCGACCATGGGCATCCGCGCCTCCGAAGAGGATGAGATGGCCGGCCTCGACGCCGCCGAGCTGGGCATGGAGGCCTATCCCGAGTTCGGCAAGGGCTCCCAGATCACCTGAGCGGAGCCCCTTGAACCCTGGCCGGAGCGGGCCCCTCCCGTCCGCTCCGGCCGACCTCAGACCTCCCCAGGGGCGTCGCATCGCCCCTCACTCCAAGGGTCCGGAGCCCTCTCCGGGCCCTTTTCTTTGAACGATACGCCGGCCTTTCGCGCGCCGGGCCGTTGCCTTCGGCCTTTCAGGCGGCTAGTTGCTCGCGATCAAAGGCGCATCCCGCGCCTCAGCGACGATCAAGGGCCGCCGAGGCCCCCAGCTTCGACGGAGCCAGAGCGATGAAAGTCAAGAACTCCCTGCGCTCGCTCAAGCAGCGCCACGCCGATTGCCGCGTCGTGCGCCGCCGCGGGCGCGTCTACGTCATCAACAAGACCCAGCGCCGCTTCAAAGCCCGCCAGGGCTGAACCGCGCGCCGTCCGTCCTGCTGGGCGGCGGGACGAAACCTCGGCCGCGTCGCCCGAAAGGGCGGCGCGGCCTCGTTTTGCGCCCCGCGCCTCGCAATACCCCGTTAACTCTGCCTTCGCCTCGGAAAGCCGCGTCCACGTTTCGTTAAGCCGACTCGCCCATGGTGCTTCTCGGAAAGCGACAACAAGGCGTGGGGGCCTTTGAGACATGATCACGATGCTGGTTCTGGCAGGGCTGGGCGCGATGCTGCGCGCACAGTTCAAGACCATCGACGAGGGCGAGATGACGGCCGAGGGCCGGTCGGAGCCCTGGCTCGGCCGCTGGCCGGGGCGGGGCTGAGCGCCTCGCGCCGCGGCCCTCTCGACCCGAAGACGGAAACCCATCGGGGCCGCGCCCAAGGCGCGGCCCTTTTCGCAGACCGGGCGGCGGCGACGGTCAGTCGTAGCTGCGCGCGTCCTCGATGACCTTGCCGTCGTTCGGCAGGCTCCCGGGCGCCTCCAGCGCCACCTCTCCGCGCAGCTTCAAGACCGACTGCACCGAGGCCGCGACCGCTTCGGCGAAGCCCTCCCCGGTCTCCGCCGTCTCCACCCGCACGGTCATCACGTCCCGCTCGCCCTCGCGCGAGGCCACCACGCGCGCCTTGGCGATCTGAGGGTGCCGAGCCGTCAGCTCCGCCACCTGCTCGGGCCGCACGAACATGCCTTTGATCTTGGTGGTCTGGTCCGCTCGGCCCATCCACCCTTTGATGCGCATCGCGGTGCGCCCGCAGGGCGAGCGGCCCGGCAGCACCGCCGAAAGGTCCCCGGTCGCGAAGCGGATCAGCGGATAGTCGCGGTTGAAGGTGGTGACCACGACCTCCCCCACCTCCCCCTCCGCCACCGGATCGCCCGTGCCCACGCGCACAATCTCCACCAGCACGCCCTCATCGACCAGCATGCCCTCGACCTCGCCGTCGGGGCCCGGGCTTTCATAGGCGATGCTGCCGAGATCGGCGGTGCCGTAGCCCTGATGGCAGGCGACGCCCCGGTCCGCGTATTCCTGCCGCAGCGAGGGAAACAGCGCGCCGCCCCCGACCGCCGCCTTGGTGATGCGGCTCAGGTCGAGGCCCATCTCATCGCCCTTGTCGAGGATCACCTTCAGATAGTCCGGCGTGCCGGTGTAAGCGGTCACGCCGATGTCCGCGGCCGCCCGCGCCTGCATCTCCGTCTGGCCGGTCCCCGCCGGCAGCACCGTGCAGCCCACCGCCGCGGCCCCGTTCTCGAACATCATGCCCGCCGGCGTCAGGTGATAGGAGAAGCAGTTCTGCACGATGTCGCCCGGCCCGAAGCCGAGCGCATGCAGGAACCGCCCCATCCGCCACCAGTCGCGCGCATCCCCCCCCGGCTCGTAGATCGGCCCCGGAGACATGAAGACATGCCGCAGCGCCGACGCCCCGCCCGCGGCGAAGCCGCCCAGCGGCGGCGACGCCGTCTGCTTCTCCCCCAGCGACGCCTTGCGCAGCACAGGCAGACGGGCCAGAGCTGCGCGGTCGGTCACCGCCGACGCCTCCACCCCCTCCAGATGCGCCGCCATGGCGGGGGCTGAGGCTTGGGCATGGGCGATCAGCGCCGGCAGGTCCCGCGCGAGGTCCGCGGCGCGCTGGTCGTCGCCGCGGGTCTCCAGATCGTCGTAGGGGGTCATGGCATCGGCTCCGGAAAGATCGGGCGCGAGGCGCCTGGCAAACGCGAAAGTTGACGGCTGTCAACTTGAAGTCCCTCAAGGGCTCAGCGAGTTTTTTTACTTTTCATTTACTTGAGTCTATATTTGGTTTTCCCACGCCGCCTCTGGACGCGCCCGCTTTTTTCCGCCGGCTGCGCGGCCCGGCCTGCCGCGGGCGGCGCGGGCCCTGACCGCCGCTCAGCTTAGCCAGCGCTTGCGGCGGCGGTAGGAGCGGACGTCGCGAAAGCTCTTGCGGCCCTCCTCGGCCATGCCGAGGTAGAACTCCTTCACGTCCGGGTTCTCGCGCAGATCGGCGGCGTCGCCGTCCATCACCACGCGGCCGCTCTCCAGGATGTAGCCGTAATGGGCGTAGCGCAGGGCGACGTTGGTGTTCTGCTCGGCCAGCAGGAAGCTCACGCCCTCCTGCTCGTTGAGGTTCTTCACGATCTGGAAGATCTCCTCCACGAGCTGCGGGGCCAGGCCCATGGAGGGCTCGTCCAGCAGGATCGTCTCCGGCCGGGACATCAGCGCGCGGCCGATGGCGCACATCTGCTGCTCGCCGCCCGAGGTATAGCCGGCCTGCGAATTGCGCCGCTCCTTCAGCCGAGGGAAATAGGTGTAGACCAGCTCCAGGTCCTTCTGCACCTCGGCGCGCCCGTCCCCGCGGGTATAGGCGCCGGTCATCAGGTTCTCTTCGACCGTAAGGTGCTCGAAGCAATGGCGGCCTTCCATCACCTGGATTACCCCGCGCTTCACCAGCGCCGCGGGGTCCTGCTCGGCCACATTTTCCCCGCCGTAGTGGATGGAGCCCTTGGTGACCTCGCCCCGCTCGGACTTCAGAAGGCCGGAGATCGCCTTGAGCGTCGTGGACTTGCCGGCGCCGTTGCCGCCCAGCAGCGCGGTGATGCCGCCCTTCGGCACGCTCAGGCTGACGCCCTTCAGCACCAGGATCACGTGGTTGTAGATCACCTCGATGTTGTTGACCGACAGCAGCGCGTCGGCGGCCTCGGGCGCTTGATCGGGCGCGGAGGCGAGGGCGGTCTGGCTCATCGAAAGGACCTCGTCGAGTTCGAAAGAAGGGTCTCGCAACCGCAAGGCGGCGCCCCGCAAGGGGCGCCGCCCGCTCTCAGATCAAAGGGTCACTCGCAGGTGCGCGGGGTGATGCCCTGCTCCTGCGCATAGGCCGCGGCATCGGCCACGATGAGGGCGTCCACGACGTCCTTGTCCGGCTCGATGAAGTCGGTGACCAGGGTCCACTGCTCCGCCGACGCATCCCACTGCTGGATGGCCGCCACGCCGGGGGCGCCGTGATCCTCGCAGCTGATGGAGATCGGGCCCGTGAAGTCCTCCAGGCCCAGCTCGGCCCAGCGGTCGGCCGTGATCTCCAGCGCTTCCATCCCGTCGCGCATCATCGGCGGGGTGATGTCGGCCACGCCGTGGATCTCCTGCGCCTTGCGGATCGCCTCGGTCGTCACGATCGCGGCGTATAGCCCGCGATTGTAGAGCACGGTGCCGATATGCGCGCCGTCGCCGGAGGTGTTCCCCGCATCGTAGACATGCGTCTTCAAGTCGTCATAGATCGGGAAGTCCATGCCCGGCTGGTGCCAGGTGATGGCCTTGTAGCCGTCGGCGCCCGCGCCGGCGGGCAGAACGTCGGTCTCGGCGCCCGACCACCACACGCCCATGAAGCGGTCCATGGGAAAGCGGATGTTCGCGGCCTCCTGGATGGCGACCTGGTTCATCACGCCCCAGCCCCAGAAGAACACGAAATCGGGCCGCGAGCGGCGAATCTCCAGCCATTGGGAGTTCTGGACCTGTCCGGGGCTGTCGACCGGCAGCAGCGAGAGGGTGAAGCCGTGCTTGGTGGCCAGCTCCTCCAACGTGCGGATCGGCTCGCGCCCGTAGGCGGAGTTGTGGTGCAGCAGGACGACGTTCTTGCCCTCGAGGCTGCCGCCTTCCATCTCCAGCGCGTGCTTGGTCAGGATCGAGGCCGCGTCCCAGTAGGTGCCGGGGTAGTTGAAGATCCACTCGAACACCTTGCCGTCGGCGGCGGAGGTGCGTCCGTAGCCGATGGAGTGCACGGGGATCTCGTCGACCGAGGCCTTGGGGATCAGCTGATAGGTGATGCCCGTGGACTGCGGGATGTAGACGAGGGCGCCCTCGCCCTTGGTCGCCTCGTAGCACTCCACGCCCTTCTGGGTGTTGTAGGCGGTCTCGCACTCCAGCTCGCGGATCTCCACGCCGCCGACGCCGCCGTCGCGCGCGTTCAGCAGCTTGAGGTAGTCGGAGAAGCCGTCGGCATAGGGGATGCCGTTCGGCGCGAAGGGCCCGGTGCGGTAGTTCAGCGTCGGGATCACCAGATCCGCGAGCGCCGGCGTGGCGGCGGTCATGGCCGCCGCGGCCGCCAGGGCCAGCTTGGTCATCTTCATGGCAGTTAGCCTCCCAAGGTTGGATAGTCGAAGAAATCCGCCCCGTTCATCGGGGTCGTATCGTTGCTAGCGTGCCGCCTTTCCCTCAGTAAGGGAAGGGCCACAGCCGGAGCTTTTCCTTCGCCAGGCGCCAAAGCGCGGCGAGGCCGTGCGGCTCCAGGATCAGAAAGACGACGATCAGCGCGCCGACGATCACGAACTCCATGTGCGTCGCGATCGAGGTCGGCCAGCCGAGATAGCCGGCCAGCACGTTCTTCAGCAGCACCGGCATCAAGATCATGAAGGCCGCGCCGATGAAGCTGCCGAAGATGGAGCCCAGCCCGCCGATGATGATGGCGAAGAGGACGATGAAGCTCTGCAGGATGCCGAAGCTCTCGGACTCGCCCGCGCCCAGGTAGACCGCGAAGAACAGCGCGCCGGCGACGCCGATGTAGAAGCTGCTCAACGCGAAGGCGGTCAGCTTGGCGGTCATCGGGTTCACGCCTATGATCTCCGCCGCGATGTCCATGTCCCGGATCGCCATCCACTGCCGCCCGATGCGCCCGCGCGTGAGGTTGCGCATCAGCCAGGCAAGCAGCACCACGAACACCAGGCAGAACAGGTAGCTCGCCCAAGGCGCCACGTCCGGCCCCGTCACCGAAACCCCGAGGACCGAACGCTCCGGCGCCGTGATCTGACCGGAGGCGGAATAATTGTAGAGCCACGGCCACTTGTTCACGAGCCAGACGAGGAAGAACTGGGCCGCCAGGGTCGCCACCGCGAGGTAGAAACCCTTGATCCTGAGGCTCGGCAACCCGAACACGAGCCCGACCCCCGCGGTCACCCCGCCGGCCAGCAGCACCACGAAGAAGATGTTCAGGTCCGGAAAGCCCGTCATAAGCTTGTAGGCGGCGTAGGCGCCGACGGCCATGAAGCCGCCCGTGCCCAAGGACACCTGCCCGCAATAGCCGGTGAGGATGTTCAGCCCCATCGCCGCGATGGCGAAGACGAGGAACGGCACCAGCACCGCCTTCTCCCAATACTCCGTGATGAAGAAGGGGATGACGGCGAAGGCCACGAAGAGCACGAAGTAATAGCGGTAGCGGTCGAAGGCGATCGGGAAGGTCTGGGCGTCGTCCTGGTAGGACGTCTTGAAGTCGCCTGCCTCGCGGTACAGCATTTTCGAGGTCTCTCCCTGAAGTCGTCGGCGACGCGGCGCGCCGGCCGCGAAGCGTAGGTGAGAGGCGGGCGCCGAGGCCCGCCCCGCGGCGGGCTAGACCCGCTCGATGATCTTGTCGCCGAAAAGGCCTTGGGGTCGGAACACCAGGAACACCAGCGCCAGCATGAAGGCGAACCAGTTCTCCGTCGCGCCGCCGATCATCGGGCCGATGTAGAACTCGAACAGCTTCTCGCCGACGCCGATGATGAGCCCGCCCACGATGGCGCCGGGGATCGAGGTGAACCCGCCCAGCAGCAGCACCGGCAGCGCCTTCAGCGCGATCAGCGACAGCGAGAACTGCACGCCGGACTTGGAACCCCACATGATCCCCGCCACCAGCGCCACGAGGCCGGCGATGGCCCAGGTCATCACCCAGATGGTGCGCAAGCTGATGCCCACCGACAGCGCGGCCTGATGGTCGTCCGCCACCGCGCGCAGCGCCCGGCCGGCCTTGGTGTACTGGGAGAAGGCCGACAGCGCGACCACCAGGACCACGGCGACCACCGCGGCCCAGACGTCGAGCACGTCCACGTACATGCCCCAGTATTCCGTCCCCTCGGCCGCCCAGGTGCGGGTCACGTCCTCCCACCAGAACGACCCGCCTTTGGGCAGGCCCACGTCCATGGCCTTGATGTCCGACCCCCACATCAGGTCGCCCATCCCCTCCATGAAGTAGCCGAGCCCGATCGTGGCCATGAAGAGGATGATCGGCTCCTGGTTCACCAGGTGCTTGAGGATCAGGCGTTCGACCAGGATGGCGAAGCCCAGCATCACCAGCAGCGCGAAGATCGTGGCCAGGACCGCCGGCAGCTTCCAGCCGAAGTAATGCAGGTCCGTGCCGAAGATCGCGTTGATCAGGTGCGCGAACGGGATCTGCCCGTCCTGGAACCCCACCAGCGTCAGGGCGGCGAAGAGCGCCATGATGCCCTGCGCGTAGTTGAACACGCCCGAGGCCTTGAAGATCAGCACGAAGCCGAGCGCCACGAGGGAATAGAGCACCCCGGTCATCAGACCGTTGAGGATCACCTCGAGCGCGAAGAGAAGTTCGACGGGCATGGAAGGGCTCCTGTCCTTGAATGCCTTATCCGAGTGCGCTCACGATGAAGCCGCCAACCACGGCCCCGGCGACGGCCATCGCCACGCCGACTTTCCAGAACTCGGTCTGGGCCTGCTTCAGCGCCGACGCGGTCTGCGCCTTGATCAGCTCGATCTCGCAGTTTTCCTTGGCGACCATGGCTCTCGTCCTGCGATCAATCGTGGGAGACGCCGAGATAGGCGTCGATGACGTCCTGGTTGGCGCGCACTTCGGCCGGGAAGCCGTCGCCGATCTTCTTGCCGTAGTCGAGCACCACGACCCGGTCGGCGATGTCCATCACCACGCCCATGTCATGCTCGATCAGCGCGATGGTCGTCCCGAACTCGTCGTTCACGTCGAGGATGAAGCGGCACATGTCCTCCTTCTCCTCCACGTTCATGCCCGCCATCGGCTCGTCCAGCAGCAGCAGCTTCGGCTCGGCCGCCAGAGCCCGGCCCAGTTCCACCCGCTTCTGCAGTCCGTAGGGAAGGCGCCCGACGGGCGTCTTGCGGATCGACTGGATCTCCAGGAAGTCGATGATCTCCTCGACCCTCTGGCGGTTCTCCGTCTCCTCGCGCTCGGCCGAGCCCCACCACATGGCCTGCTTCCACATGGGCTCCTTCATCAGGGTCATGCGGCCCGTCATGATGTTGTCGAGCGTCGTCATGCCCTTGAAAAGCGCGATGTTCTGGAATGTGCGCGCGATGCCCTGATGGGCGATCTGGTAGGGCTTCATCGGGCCGCGCTTGGCCCCGCGGAACCAGACCTCGCCGTCCTGCGGGTGGTAGAAGCCGTTGATGACGTTGAGCATGGAGCTCTTGCCCGCGCCGTTCGGCCCGATGATCGCCCGGATCTCGCCTTCGAGGATGTCGAAGGAGATGTCCTTGAGCGCCGTCACCCCGCCGAAGCGCAGGGTGATGTTCTTCATCTCCATCACCACGCCGCCGACCTTGCGCGGCTCGATCCCGTGCTCGACCTCCTGCGCGGCGTAGCTGGCGTCGTCGCGCGCGGCTTCGGCGGCTTCGATGCTCATTGGGCCTCCTTTCGCGCGGGGGCGCCGCGCGGAGTGATTTCAGCGGCGGCGAAGAGGGCGGCGCTCATTCCGCCGCCTGCTTCATCGCCACGGGCCGCACCTTGGCGTCCCGGATTTCCAGCTCGCCCTTGATGGAACCCTTGCGGCCGTCCTCGTAGGTGACCTCCACCTCCGCGAACACGCTGGGCGAGCCGTCGTAGAGCGCCTCGATCACCGCCGCGTAGCGCTCGGCCACCGTGCGGCGGCGGACCTTGCGGGTGCGCGTGATCTCGCCGTCGTCCGGGTCCAGCTCCTTGTGCAGGATCAGGAAGCGATGCACCTGGCAGCCGGCCAGCATCTCGTCCTGGGCGATTGAGGCGTTCACTTCCTCCACCGCGTCCTGGATCATCGCGTAGACCTTCGGATGCGCCGCCAGCTCCTGGTAGGAGCCGTAGGCGATGTTGTTCCGCTCCGCCCAGGGCGCCACCGCCGCCATGTCGATGTTGATCATCGCCGTGCAGCGGTCGCGATCGGCGCCGAAGACCA
The DNA here is from genome assembly GCA_039025075.1 of Pseudomonadota bacterium. Classification (GTDB taxonomy): domain Bacteria; phylum Pseudomonadota; class Alphaproteobacteria; order Rhodobacterales; family Rhodobacteraceae; genus Albimonas. The sequence continues at coordinate 15,055 of JBCCPD010000020.1, forward strand.
CCGCCTCCAGCACCGACGGAAAAAACTTCAGCTTGTTCTCGATGTACTTCGGCGCGAAGAGCGCGCCGTCGGCCATCTTGCCCACGTCCTTGGCTCGGTCGAGGATGCGCAGGTGCCCCGACCCCTCCTCGATGAAGCCGGCGTCGCCCGTGGCGACCCAGCCTTCGGGGTCCTTGGTGTCCGCCGTCGCCTCAGGGTTCTTGAAGTACTCCACGAACACGCCGGGAGAGCGGTAGTAGACCTCGCCGCTCTCGGCGATCTTCAGCTCCACGCCCGGGGCCGGCACGCCCACGGTGTCGTCGCGCACCTCGCCGTCGGGCTGGATGGTGACGAAGACCGAAGCCTCCGTCTGCCCGTAGAGCTGCTTCAGGTTGATCCCCAGCGAGCGGTAGAAGGCGAAGATCTCAGGCCCGATGGCCTCGCCCGCGGTGTAGCCGATGCGCACGCGGCTGAGGCCTAGCGCGTTCTTCAGAGGCCCGAAGACCAGCATCTCGCCGATCCAATACTGCAGCCGGTCGCCGAAGCCGACCGGCTTGCCGTCCAGCAGGTCGGGCCCGATCCGGCGGGCGATAGCCATGTACCTGTCGTAGACGCGCTTCTTCAGCGGTCCGGCGTCCTCCATGCGGATGGAGACGGAGGTCAGCAGCGTCTCGAAGATCCGCGGCGGGGCGAAGAAATAGGTCGGTCCGACCTCCTTCAGGTCGTGCATCATCGTGTCCTCGCCCTCCGGGCAGCACACGCAGAAGCCGGCGACATAGGCCTGGCCCATCGAATAGATGAAGTCGCCGACCCAAGCCATCGGCAGGTAGGCGAGGATGGAATCGTCCTCGCGCAGCTTGTCGAAGGCCACCGTGGCGCGCGCCGTGACGATGATGTTGTCGTTCGACAGCACCACGCCCTTGCTCCGCCCCGTGGTGCCGGAGGTGTAGAGCATCACGCAGGTGTCAGAGCCGGTCTGCGCCGCCGTGATCGCGTCGATCTTCGGCCCGAGCTCATCCAGCTTCGCCCGGCCCACCGTCTCCACCCCGTCCAGCGGGTGCAGCGTGGAGTGGTCGTATTTCCGCAGTCCCCGAGGATCCAAGTAGACGACCTGGCGCAGCAGCGGCAGCTGGTCCTTGATGGACAGCGTCTTGTCCACCTGCTCCTGGTCTTCGACGATGGCGAAGGCGACCTCGGCGTGCTCCAGCACGTAGGCCATCTCCTCGCCCACGGCGTCCTGGTAGACCGGCACCGGGATCGCGCCGCAATGCTGCACGGCGATCATGGACCAGTAGAGCTTGGGGCGGTTCTTGCCGATGATCGCCACCCGCTCGCCCGGCGCCAGACCGAGGTCCATCAGACCGGCGGCGATGGCCCGCGTTTCCTCGCGCACCTCGGCCCAGGTCCAGCTTTGCCAGATGCCGTAGGCTTTTTCCCGGCTCGCGGGCAGCGCGCCGCGGACGGACGCGTTGTGGTCCAGCAGCTTCGGAAAGGTGTCGAGCACGCCCTCAGGCGTCGCGGCGTCGGTCACCGTCGTCTCCTCCCTGCGGTCGCGACGCGCCGGCGAGGCGTCTCGCGGCGGCGTCGATCAGCCGTTTCGTTCGAGGACGGGTCTTCGCGCGCGACCGGGTTGGAGGCCGCCGTGGCGGCCGTTTCCCGACCGCGCGCCCATCTTTCGAACGATGCGAGACGTGTTTAGGGCAAACCCTGGCATGGCGCCAGCGGGTCCGATCACAAAACCATGGCGCCTTCGGCGCGCAAGTTCCTTTCGCCGCGCCGAAAACCGAAAGCGCCCGCCGGCATGGGCCGGCGGGCGCGCAAAGCGTTCAGATCTGGGGCGCCGAGCGCATCGGCAGGCCGAATCGACCCGGCCGAGGCGTCGCCGCGGCGCGCGATCAGCCCTCGATGGTCTTGGCTCCGCCAATCTCGATGCGGCGCGGCTTCAAAGCCTCGGGCACCTCGCGCACCAGCTCCACGTGCAGAAGGCCGTTCTCGGTCCGCGCGCCGGAGGGGCGGACATGGTCGGCCAGCTGGAAGCGACGCTCGAACGCGCGCTTGGCGATGCCGCGGTGCAGGTAGGTCGCCTCGCCCTCGTCCTCGGCCTTCTTGCCGGAGATCACGAGCTGTCCGTCGCGGCTTTCGATGTTCAGCTCCTCGTCCGAGAAGCCGGCCACCGCGACCGTGATGCGGTAGGCGTCCTCGCCCGTCTTGACGATGTCGTAGGGCGGGTAGGCGGGCTGAGCCTCGGCGGCCATCGTGGCGTCCACGAGCTTGGCGAGACGGTCGAAGCCCACGGTGGAGCGATACAGGGGGGAGAAGTCGAAGTTGCGCATGGCGTATCCTCATCAGAGCGATAGGCGTGTGCGGACCGCCCTTTCGGCGCGGTCCAGGATGACGTCGACGCCGGATCCCGGCCGTCGACAGCGCCGATGTGGGCGCCGTCCGCCCCCGCTTCAAGACCCGGAAGGTCGCTCCGAAGCGTCAATTCCGAGGCGGACGAGAGGACTTGAAGGTGGAGCCGCGGCGGTCCTGCAGGCCGAACCCGGCGGAGGCCACCGGCCGCACGTCCTCTTCGGCCGGACGTTGCGCGGGCTTCTGCTGACCGAAGGTCGACCGCGCCACGCCCTCCAGCCTGGACACCAGGCTCTGCACCGGCGTCGGCCGCGGCGGCTCGGGCTCCGGCCGCGCGGTCTTGCGCCGTGCGCCTTCGTCCAACATCGCCGTCTGAAGCAACGGCAGAGTGTCTTCGGCGACGGCCGCGTAGCTGGCGCGCCGGCCCGCCGCCGACAGCACCGCCACCAGCCGCAGCTCGCCGTCGATCTCCGCCAGGATGGGAGAGCCGGAGGAGCCAGGATCCACCTTGCAGTCCAGCGTCGCCACGGCGCCGTCCCGCGCCAGAACCCGGCAGGGATCCTGGAGGCTGAGCTGCCGGTCGCGCCCGCGCCCGTAGCTCGGCAAAGCGACGCCGCCCCCGACCTCGGGCATGGCGCCAGGGCGATAGTTCGGGATCGCGCTCACCAGCACCGGCGCGTCGAGCTCCACCAGCGCCACGTCCGCCGCGATCTCCCTCCACGAGGACCGCGGCCCGTTCCAAACATAGTCCGGATGCACGGCGGAGCGGCGCACCTGCCGCACCGTCTCCTGCACGCCGTCGCGGAAGCCGGCGCGGAACCAAATCGTCGCGTCCTCGCGCCGCTGGCCGTTGGCGTCGAACAGGCAATGCGCAGCGGTCAGCACCTGCGTCTCGGAAAACAGCGTCGCCGTGCAGTAGCCGTCCCCGATGTCGAGCCGGCCGACGCCCCGGAACGCCGCCTGCTCATGGGCGGCGAGGATGCGCCGCGGCGCGGTCTCGCCCGCCGCTTGGGCGAGATCGGGCAGCAAGGCGGCCGCCAGCAAGGCGGCGGCGGTCAGGCGGAACGATTGGGAGACGGCGGGAAACGCGGTCATCGGACTTCCTTTCGGAGAACGGCGACGAGATGGGACAGGAGCGGACCCGCGGCCACGGCCACCGCCTGCCCGCGCATAGCGGGCGGACGGGCGTTCGCGGCGGCGACGGCCACGGCGACCAGGACGGGGCCCTCGGGCGTGTCGGTCAGAACGGGCGCCCCGGACACGCCGGGCGTCGCCTCGCAGGTGGTCAGGATCAGATCGCCCCGGCGGGCGGAGATCTCGCAATCGGCCTCGCGCGACGGCGCCTCCGGCCGATCGCGCCCGTAGGATACGGTCCAGACCGGCAGGCCGGGTCGCGCCAGATCGGCGGCGGCGAAGGGCTCGGCCGCCGCGGACGGAAGGGCCGGCGCGACCCGCACCGCCGCGAGGTCTCGGTCCAGCGCCTCGCGCGTCCAATCTTCCGGCCGCGCGACCTCGGCCCCGCGGGCCAGCGCGGCATAGGCGCCGCGGTCGTAGCCGGGCAGGAAGACGAGCCGCTCGGCCCGCCAGAAGGCGCCGGTGCGGGCGTTGTGCAGGCAATGAGCGGCGGTGACGATCAGGTCGGGGGCGATCAGCGTGGCGGTGCAATGCCCCTGCCCGCCGATGTTCAGCCGCCCGACCGCGGCGGGCGCGTCGGCGTCCAGCACCCTTGCCTCGCCTTGGGCGGCGGAGGCCCCAACAGGGGCGCATAAGGCGGCCAGATACGCGACCGCAAGCTGAAGAACGCAATGCATGAAGCTAAAGTGAACGACTTGACCGAGTCGCGCAACAACCTTTCTTAACGGGCAGGCCTGCGGCGCCGCGCCGTGACCTCGGCGCCGCACGGTCGCGGCGCCGCGACGGTCACTCCGCCGCGATCGCCTCCGTCGCCGCGCCGCCGGTCCCGTCGCCACGCCCCAGATCCGGCCGCGCCTCGCGCAGCGCCCTCGGCAGCGGACCGCCCGTGGCCCAATCCAGCAGCTCCGCCGTGTGCACCACCGGCGCCGTCGCGGCCGAGCCGATCTGCATCATGCAGCCGATGTTCCCGGCGCTGATCACCTCGGGCGACAGCGCCTCAAGCGTCTCCACCTTGCGGTCCTTCAGCTGGGCGCTGATCTCTGGCTGCATCAGGTTGTAGGTCCCGGCCGATCCGCAGCACAGATGGCTGTCCCGCGGCTCCATCACCGCGAACCCGGCCGCCTTGAGCAGATCCTTGGGCGCCGTCTTCACCTGCTGCCCATGCTGCAGCGAGCAGGCCGCGTGATAGGCCACCCGCAGCGGCGCCGCCTTGTCCGGCATCTCCAAACCGATGTCGGTCATCAGCTCCGACACGTCGCGCGCCAGCCCGGCCACCGTCGCCGCATCCTCGGCCAGCGCCTCCTCGCGGAACATGTGGCCGTAGTCCTTGACGGTCGTCCCGCAGCCGGAGGTGTTGATGACGATCGCGTCCAGGCCTTCGCCCCGCACCTCCTTCATCCAGGCGCGGATGTTCTTGGCCGCCGTCGCGTGGCTTTCCTGCGTCTTGCCCATGTGATGGGTCAGCGCCCCGCAGCAGCCCGCGCC
>JBCCPD010000021.1:0-19638 GCA_039025075.1 Pseudomonadota bacterium
ACCTCGTGCATGGCGAACCGCTCGAGCCGCCGCTCGATCGTGAAGCCGCGCCCGGCGAGGAACGAGGCCCGCACGCGAAAGGCCTTGTCGCCCAGCCGCAGGTCGAGGCTGGCCGGCTGGATCAACGCCTCCGGCACGCCATCCGCGGCGGCGACGGCGCCCGCGGCGATCAGTCGGCGCAGCGCCTGGGCGGGCAGGACGCCGATGTCCGCGGCGCCGCTCATTCCGGACGCCGAAACGCAGAGGAGCGCCGGCTCGAACGAGCCGACGCTCCTGCACTGGTCGGGCTGGCGAGATTCGAACTCACGACCTTCCGTCCCCCAGACGGACGCGCTACCAAGCTGCGCTACAGCCCGTTCCGACGCGGCAGGGAGTAAGGAATGCCGCGGTCCGGCGCAAGGGGCCGGATGCGTGGGCGGGGCGGGGGCTCGCCGCGTCAGTCATGCGGCTCAGGAGGCGTCCCCGGCGGCGCCCGGATCGCCGTCCCCGCGGCGCAGACGATCGCGCAGAGCCTCCAGCTTGGCGATGGCGGCCTGCACCCGCTCGGCATCCGCAGGCGCCTCGGGCGCGGAGGGTTCGGGCGTCGGCGTGGTCTCCGCCGGGGCCGTTTCGGCCGGCCCGGCCGAAGCCGCCCCTGCGCCGTTCACCGCCGGCGCCGGATCGCCCGACAGCTCCGCGCCGCGGGCGGTGACGTGCTTGACGCCCTTCTCCCGAAATATCTTCTGCACGCCTTTGATCGTCAGGCCGTCTTCGTAGAGCAGCTCCCGAATTCCCGTCAGCAGCGTCACGTCGTCGGGGCGGTAGTAGCGCCGCCCGCCGCCGCGCTTCACCGGCTTCACCTGCGGAAACTTCGATTCCCAGAAGCGCAGCACATGCGCGGGCACGTCCAGCGTCTCGGACACTTCCGAGATGGTGCGGAAAGCGTTGGGCGACTTGTCCATGGTCGTGCGCCGGGGCCGGCGGCGGATGCGGCGGCCCCGATGGCCCTTACTTGCTCAGGCTCGCGTTGATGCGGTCCTTGAGGATGTGGGACGGGCGGAACACCAGCACCCGGCGCGGGTCGATCGGCACCTCTTCGCCGGTCTTGGGGTTGCGGCCCATGCGGGCGCCTTTCTGGCGGACCTGAAAGGTGCCGAAGGAGCTGACCTTGACCTGCTCGCCCTTCACCAGGGCGCCCGAGACATGGGCCAGGATGCTCTCCACCAGCTCGGCCGATTCGTTGCGGCTGAGGCCCACCTCACGGTAGACGGCTTCGGTGAGGTCGAGCCGCGTATGGGTCTTTCCGGCCATGGATGGATCTCCGCACTGCACGCGCGGCCGATGGCTCGGCCCGCCGCCCCGTTGATCGCGAAGCCTAGGCCGGCCGAGAATTAGGAGTCAATGTCAACGACTTGGCGCGCGCGGCGAAGGCGATGCGCGAGGCCGGCCGCGGCGTGGCCCGTGCCCGGGCGACGCGGGCGTCACCAGCGCATCACCGCCGCGCCCCAGGCCAGGCCGCCGCCGATGGCCTCCATCAGCAGCAGATCGCCCTCGCGGATGCGCCCGGCGCCGACCGTCTCGGACAGGGCCAGGGGGATCGAGGCGGCGGAGGTGTTGCCGTGGTTCTGCACCGTCACCACCACCTTCTGGGACGGCAGGCCGGTCTTCTTCGCGGTGGCGTCGATGATGCGCAGATTGGCCTGGTGGGGCACCATCCAGTCCACGTCGTCGGAGGTCGCGCCGCACGCCTCCAACGCCTCCTCCGCCACGGCGGCCAGCTTGTTGACCGCATGCTGGAACACTTTACGCCCCTCCATGCGCACCACGCCGGCGACGCCGGTGCTCGACGGGCCGCCGTCGACGTAGAGCAGGTCGTGATGGGCGCCGTCGGAATGCAGCTTGACGCTCATCACGCCGCGGTCGGAGAGCGCGCCCTCCCCGTCCTGGGCGCTCAGCACGACCGCGCCGGCGCCGTCGCCGAACAGCACGCAGGTGGCGCGGTCCTCCCAGTCTAGGATGCGGCTGAAGGTCTCCGCCCCGATGACCATCACCGTGCGGGCCTGGCCCGAGAGGATCATCGCGTTGGCGGTGGCCATGGCGTAGACGAAGCCGGCGCAGACCGCCTGCACGTCGAAGGCGAAGCCGTTCTTCATGCCGATGGCGTGCTGAACGCGCGTGGCGGTGGAGGGAAAGGTCTCGTCGGGCGTCGCGGTGGCCAAGACGATGGCGTCGATGTCCGACCCTTCGAGCACGGCATGGCTCAGCGCCCGCTCCGCCGCCGGCACCGCCAGGTCCGACGTCCGCTCCCCGTCGGCCGCGAAATGCCGCCGCTCGATGCCCGACCGGGTCCGGATCCATTCGTCCGACGTGTCCAGGAACGAGGCGAACTCGGCGTTCTCGACCACGCGCTCGGGCAGGTGATGGCCGCATCCCATGGGTACGGCGCGGATGACGGTCATCCCTTGCTGATCCTGGCGATGTTGACCTCTGACGGGGCAGCATCGTTCGGCCCAAGGGCGTTTGCAACCTGTTCCGCGACCCGGTGCTGAAAGCCCGACAGGCCCATGGTCGCCGCCAGCTTGACGGCCGAAGCGACGCCTGTCGCGTCGGCCGAGCCATGGCTTTTCACCACCGAGCCGTTGAGGCCCAGAAACACGCCCCCGTTCACGCGCCGCGGGTCCACCCGCTTCTTCAGCCTCTGCAGCGAGGTATAGGCGGCGAGCGCGGCGAGGCGGGAGATGAACGAGTGCTCGAACGCTGCCTTCAGCGCGTCGCCGACCAGCTTGGCGGTGCCCTCGGCGGTCTTCAGCGCGACGTTGCCGGTGAAGCCGTCGGTGACGATGACGTCGACGCGGTCGGAGAGGATGTCGCCCCCTTCGACGAAGCCGATGAAGGAGAAGTCGGCGTTGGGGCGCACCGCGGCGGCGGCGATCAGTTCGGCCGCGCGGCGCAGGTCGTCGCCGCCCTTGGTTTCCTCGGCCCCCACGTTCAGCAGGCCCACGCGCGGGCGGCCCAGGTCGAGCCCGACGCGGGCGTATTCGGCGCCCATCACCGCGTATTGCAGCAGGTTCTGCGGGTCCGCCCGGATGTCGGCCCCGACGTCGAGCACGATGTTGTAGCCGGCCGGCCCGCGCGAGGGCCAGAAGACGCCGATGGCCGGCCGGTCCACGCCCGGCGCCTTCTTCAGCGTCAGCATCGCCAGCATCATCAGCGCGCCGGTGTTGCCGCAGCTGACGGCGGTCGACGCCTCGCCGGACGCCACCGCCTGAAGCGCCGAGTGCATCGAGGTCCCGCGGGCCTTGCGCGCGATCTTGGAGGGCTTGGCCCCCATGGCCACGACCTCGGGCGCGTCGCGCACTTCGGTGCGCTCGGCCAGCTGCTTGCGGCGGCGCAGAAGGCGCGTCAGCTCCGCCTCCGGCCCGTGCAGGATGAAGCGTATGTCCGGGTTCAGCCTGGCCGAAATGGCAAGACCGGCGACCACGGCCGCCGGTCCCAGATCGCCGCCCATGGCGTCCACGGAGATGACCGCCGCGCCCGGCCGGTCGTTGTCCTCCTCCTCGAAGGAGGGGCGTCCGGCGGCCTCATGCTCCCGGTCCGGCGGCATGAGGCGACGCTCAGGTCTCGTCCTCGAGGTCGACGTCGACGGCCATCGCGATGACTTCGCGTCCGTCGTAGTAGCCGCAGGAGCCGCAGACATGGTGCGGACGCTTCAGGTCCCCGCAGTTCGGGCATTCGGCGAAGGACGAGCCGCGCAAAGCGTCATGAGCCCGCCGCATGCCCCGTTTGGACGGGGAGACCTTGTTCTGAGGGACCGCCATGGTCGTAGCCTTCCGTTCGGTTCTGCGGCGCGCGGCGCCGGCGTTCAGGGTCCGACGCGCCGTCGCGCCGCAGAGCGCCTTCGGGAGCCGGTGACTTGGCGGCGCCCTCAGGCGCCGGAGAGCGGACCCGGCCCGCCGCGGCCCGCCGGAATTCGGGCGCGGGAGAGGCGCGACTCCCCTGGGGAAAAACGAGCGCGCAAAATACGCGGAATTCCGCGAAGCGCAAGACGTCGCAGGCGTTTTCGCGTCTGGCCCGACCAAGCCCTGCGCAGGGCGCCCGTGCGCCTCGCGCCGAGCGCTCGCGCGCCTCCTCCGGCGGTCCGGTCAACGCGGTCCGCCGTCGTCCTCCCCGTCCGACGGTCCCGGGCTTCGGCGCAGCTCGGCCAGCTTGGCGAAGGGCTTTTCCGCGGTCTCCTCGATCGGCCGCGCGCCCGGGGGCGCCGCGCCGGCCCCGGCGAAGCGCGCCCCGGGCGCGCGCGGATAGGGGTCTATGGCGAGGGCGATCGCCTCCGCCGCCATCTCGGCGGGGTCGAGGGTCTCGGCCAAGGGCTCGGGCGGGTCCTCCTCCTCCTCGGGGTCCAGATCCGCCAGATCCGGCGGCGCCGCGCCGGGCTGCAGTCGGCGCGAGAACCGCTCCTCGAGCGTCTGAACCACCGGCTCCAGCGTCAGGACGCAGGTCTGCGCGAGCTGCGCGCGCGCCAGGCCGGTCACGCGCCAGCCGTCGCCGGAGGGCCGGATCTCCGCGTCGACCTCCATCCGGCGCATCTCCGCCACGCCGAAGCGGCGGGCCAGCGCCTCGCATTCCTGCGGTTCCGCCTTGGCGCGCAGCCGCTCGCCGTCGGAGGGCAAGGCCGAGACCCGGCGCGGGCGGGAGAATTCCGGCGCCGGCGCCGGCGCGGCCGTCTCGTCCGCGCGCTCGCCCCCGTAACGGCCATCTCCGCGAAGACCGTCTCCGCGCCGGCCCCGAGGCCGTTTCGCTCCATCCCGTCGGGCCATGCCGCGTGATCCTCGCCGTCGCTGAGCGCTGCAGGGCGCGCGCCGCCCAGACCTGGGCCGGCCCCCGACCCGGGTCCGCACCGGCCGCGCCGCTTGAAACCCCTAAATGCGCGCGCTACGCAGCCCATGCAAGCGCCGCGCGCCCCACGAAGCCCTGGAACGGGCGATCTCGAGCGTCTCGCCGCGCGGCATGGCGGGCTGAAACGGGGAGGGTGCGCCCATGCGCCCGACGATCTTCGCGACGACGGCGTTGGTTCTGGCGCTCGCGGCCTGCGAGCCGATCGTGCGCACCCATGGCTACACGCCGACCGACAGCCAGCTCGACGCGGTGCAGCCCGGCCTCGACACCGCGCAGACCGTCTCCGCCAAGATCGGCCGCCCCTCCACCGGCGGGGTGATCCGCGACGACACCTGGTTCTACGTCTCCTCCCGCACCGAAACCTTGGCCTACAACGCGCCCGAGGTGGTGGAGCGGCGCGTCATCGCGGTGCGCTTCGACGGCGACGGCGTCGTCGACGCGGTGGACCGTTTCGGGCTGGAGGACGGGCGGGTCATCAACCTCGTCACCCGCGCCACGCCGACCTTCGGGCGGGAGCTGACGGTGCTCCAGCAGATCTTCGGCAACCTCGGCAACGTCGGGGCGACGACGGTCGAGGGCCTCGCCAACTGATCCTGGCGGGCGGCCGCGCTCAGGCCGCCTCGGGCTTGCGCAGGGCGAACCACAGCAACGCGCCGCCGGCCAGGCTCAGGAACGGGATCATCGCCCAGTTCACCGCCGCCCAGCCCGTCTCCGGGTCGCCCCCCCAGCAGTTCATCAGACCGCCCGAGGCGAGGCTCGCCAGCGTCACCAGGCCGAAGACGCAGAAGTCGTTCATGCCTTGCACGCGGCTGCGCTCCTCCGGCGAATGGGCCGAGGCGAGCATCGCCGTCGCGCCGATATAGCCGAAGTTCCAGCCGATCCCGAGCAGGAACAGCGCGATGAAGAAGTTCTCCAGCGCCACGCCCGCCAGCGCCACCGCGCCGGAGGCGGCGAGGATCACCAGACCCAGCGCCATGATCCGCTCCACCCCGAAGCGGTTGATCAGGTGGCCGGTGAAGAAGCTGGGGATGAACATCGCCAGCACGTGCACCATCACCACGTCGGCCGCGTCCCCTTCGGTGAAGCCGCAGCCGACCACGGCGAGCGGCGTCGAGGTCATCACCAGGTTCATCAGCGCGTAGGCGACCATTCCGGTGATCATCGCCACGGCGATGCGCGGCGTGGTCAGCAGCTCGCCCAGCTTGCGGCCGCGCGGCGCGCCCGGCCGTTGCGGCGCGGGCCGCGGGGCGTCGAGGAACAGGAACAGGACCGCGCCCAGAAGGTTCAGAACGATCAGCGACATGTAGGACGCGGCGAAGGGCACCGGCAGAAAGGCGACGTCCATGCCGACGCCGAGGCCCGGCGTCGGCACCGGCAGCGGCATCATCAGGTCGGAGGTTTGCTTCACCAGCTGCGGCCCCAGGACTGCCGAGGCCAGCCCGCCCGCCATCACCCAGCTGATCGCCTTCGGCCGGAACCCGTCCGACGCCCCGTCCGCCGCCGCGAAGCGATAGAAGCCGTGCGCGCCCATGTAGACGCCTGTGAAGGCCGAGCCGACCAGGAACAGCGCGAAGCTGCCGTGGTAGAGCCCCATGGCGCTGAACACGGCGCCCAGCGCGCCGCCGCAGGCCCCGATCAAAAAGCCCGGCCGTCGCCCGATCCGCCCCATGATCCCCGAGATCGTCGGGGCGGAGACCATGCTCATGAACATGATCACCGTGATGGGCAGGGTCGCGAGGCAAGGATGGGGGCTCAGCATCTGCCCGCTGAGCCCGCCGAGCACCACGTTGACCGGCATCTGAGCGCCCAGGATCGCCTGGCACAAGACCAGCACGATGACGTTGCGTTTGGCGCGCCGGTCGTCGACGCCGGCGGGGACGTCGATCTCGGAAGAAGTCATGGAGACCATAAGAGTCTCTTACGGGCTCGCGTCCTCCGGCGGAAGCCCCAGGGGGGCCCGCGCGGCGCTCGATGGCTTTTGCAACGCGCAGGGAGATATCACCCGCCGTTGGCCGCTCCAGCGCTCCGCGTCATCAGGGGAACCCGCCATGACCGGCCCCCAACCGCGTCTCGCCGCCGTCTTGCACGCCGCATTTTTGGTCGGCGGTCGCCGCCTCGCCCGCCGCCGCCTTGCCCGCGACCCTCTCCAAGACCGCCGGTTTGGCGCTGGTGCAGATCGGGTCCGAGCTCCAGGGCTTCAGCGCCCCGGCGATCCTCCGGATCGAGGTCACGGGCGACGGAGCCCTCGTGGGTTCGGTGGATATCGCGGCCGCCCTCTCGGCGTCGGCCATGCCTCTTCCGGTCGCGCAGGTCGGCTTCGTCCAGCCGCGCGAGGGCGGCGTCCCCGATAGCGGACCGGAGGCCGAGCTGTCGCCGGAGTTCTCGCTCGATCCCGCCGACGCCTACGCCTTCCTGCGGCGGTGCCGCTGCCGGGCCCGGGCGTTTGCGCGCTCGGCCTAGCGGGACGGCGCTCAGGGCTCGATCTCTCCGCGCAGAATCGCGGCGGCGACCGCCTGCTCGCGCGTGGCCGCGGAAAGGCGGCGGCGGGCTTCGGCCACATGCACCTCCACCATGCGCTCCGACACGTCCATGGCCTCGGCGATGCGGGCCGTGCGCAGGCCGCGCGCCAGCCAGGTCAGCGCCTCCCGCTGACGCGCGCTCAGCGCCCCGGCTTCGGCTTCCGCCTCGTCCGACCGCTCGGGCGCGCCGACGCGCGCCATGCCGGCGTCCAGCAGCAGCGCCAGAAGGTCGAGCTTCGGCCCCGCCTCCCGCCGCCAATCGTCGAGCTCGCGCCGCGGCACGTCCGACAGGAAGTTCGCCAAGGGCCGCCGCCCGGGCGCGCGCGGGCCCAGCGGCACCGCGTAGGAGGCGGTCACGCCGAGGCCGCGCACCTCCTCGAACATCTCGAAGCCGCCGCGGGTGGACGGCGCGACGGGAGAGCCCTGGTCCAGCAGGAAGCCATGGGCCGAGGCCCGGTGCACCCGAGGATCGAAGGCCGGATCGTGCCGCCCCAGGCCAGTGGCCACATAGCGGGCCACCCATTCCGCCGGACAGGTGGTGACCCCGCGGACTTGGCCGACGCGGCTCATGTCGCGCCAGGACACGTAGCGCACCCCGGACTCGCGCGCCGCCGAGGCGACCGCTTGGGCGAGCGCGTCAGGCCCCTCCGCCGCGGCGATGGCTTGCAGATGGTCCGGCATGATCGTCGGCTCCGTCCCCGCGCCCCACCTCCATTGCGGAAATCCACATCTAGGACGAATCGCGCCGCGCCGCAAAGGTCCGCCCATGGCAGCGGAGGGCGCGCGGACGCCGCGCGCCGCGCCGCGCCGCCAAACGCCTCATGATGAACAAGGAACCAAACCCATGTCCTTCGGCTTCGGCATCCTGAACACCTCGCTGACCGATGATCTCCTGGCCAAGCGCGATGCGTTCGACTTCGACTACGATACCGAGTTCGTCTTCGATTTCGACGCCGCGCTCGACGTCGACACCAACCTCGACCTCGGCGACAGCTTCGTCTTCGATCCCGTCCCGCCCGCGCATCCGGCCCCGACCTTCGGCGGCGGCCTGCAGGCGGACGCCTTCGCCGTGGCGGGCCCGGGCTTCGCCTCGGCCGGCTTCTTCGGTTCGGCCTCCGGCAGCGGGTTCTCGTCGGTCTCGGGCTCGGTCAGCGCGGGCGTGGGCGCGAACGGATCGTCCTTCGCCTCGTCCTCCGGCTCGGTCGCGTCGGGCGGGTCGAGCCTGGGCGACTCCGCCTCGGCGTCCTGGAACCCCTGGAACGAGGCGGTCCCGACGTCGCTTGAGCCCTTCGGGCCGGTTTTCATGGCCGATCCGTTCCCGGCGGCCCCGGCGGTCGTGGACCTGCCGGACTTCGGCGGCAGCTTCGACTTCAGCGACTGGTCGTTCTAAGCGGCCGACCGGCCCGGACGGCCGCGGCGGGGCGGCGGGCGAGGATCACCCCCGCCGCCGCCTGCGCCGCCGCCCTTCCCCCTCGCCGCCGACAGCGGCCTCGCCGGCCTCACCCGCCGGCTTGTTCGCCTTGATCCAGGCCGCGCCGTATTCGTCGTGGTTCATCAGCAGGTTGGCGGCGCGGATCGCCTCCATCTCCTGCGGGCGCACCGGGTTCATGATCGCGCTCGTCATCCCCGCCGCGATGGCCATCGGCAGGAACGCCGCGTTGATCCCGTGGCGGTTCGGCAGGCCGAAGCTGACGTTGGAGGCGCCGCAGGTGGTGTTCACCCCCAGCTCCTCGCGCAGCTTGCGCACCAGCGCGAAAACCTGCTGGCCCGCCGTCGCCATGGCTCCGATCGGCATCACCAGCGGGTCCACCACGATGTCCGAGGCCGGAATGCCGTAATCCGCCGCCCGCTCCACGATGGACTTGGCCACGGCGAAGCGCACCTCCGGATCCTCGGAGATCCCGGTATCGTCGTTGGAGATCGCCACCACCGGAACGTCGTACTTCTTCACGAGCGGCAGGACGATCTCCATCCGCTCTTCCTCTCCGGTGACGGAGTTCAGGAGCGGCCGGCCCTCCGCCGCCTCCAGCCCCTTTTCGAGCGCGCCGGGGACGGAGCTGTCGATGCACAGCGGCACGTCGACCAAGCCCTGCACGGTCTCCACCAAGGCCTTCATCAGGTCCGGCTCGACGAAGTTGTTGTCGGCGTAGCGCGGATCCTCGGCCATCTTGTTCGAGAACACCGCGCCAGAGTTCACGTCGAGCACCATGGCCCCGCAGGCCACCTGCTCCAGCGCGTCCTTCTCGACGGTGGAGAAGTCGTCCATCTCCAGCTCGGCCGAAAGCTTCTTGCGGCCCGAGGGATTGATCCGCTCTCCGATCACGCAGAAGGGCTCGTCGAAGCCGATCACGACGGTCTTGCTTTTGCTCTCGAGCACGGTGCGGGTCATGGAGGGTCCTTGGATCAGGGCGCGCAGGGGCCGCCCCCGCGAAACGCTCGCGGGTGGGGACTAGCACGAAGGTCTCAGGCTTGTCAGGCGGTCGCGGCGACGCGGGCGGAGCCTCCGCCCCCCGCATAGTCGGCCGACTTGTCGATGCCGCCCAGCGGGAAAAGATGCACCTGCTCGATCTGCAGGGCCGGGTCGGCGGTCTTGGCGGCGGCCAGATCGCGCAGCACCTGATCGGGCGTGAAGGGCAGAACCAGCTTGGCGACGTCCGCGGCGCGCTTCTGCAGCACCTTGACCGACGGGCCCACGCCGCATGCCAGGGCGAAGCGGATCAGCGTCTGCAGCTTTGCGGGCCCGGCGACGCCCACGTGGATCGGCATCGTCACGCCCGCCTCGCGCAGGCGCGCGGCCCAGCGCACCACCGGATCGGCGTCGAACACGAACTGGGTGGCGATGGCCATGGCCGCGTCGGTGCGCTCCGAAAACGCTTGCTTCCAAGCGAGCGCGTCCATCACGTTGCGCTCGCCCCCGTCGGGATCGATGTCCGTGTTGCCCTCCGGGTGCCCGGCCACGTGCAGGCGCGTGAAGCCGGCGCGGTCGAAAGCCTCGGTCTCGATCAGCTGCATGGAGCTGTGGAACGCGCCCTTGGGCCGCGCCAGGCCGCCGCCCAGCAGCAGGGCCGACGTCACGCCCGCCTCGCCCTGATATCGGGCGATCCAGTCCCGCAGCGCCGCGGCGTCGGGGATGATGCGGGCCGGGAAATGGGGCATCACCTCGAAGCCCTCGGCGGCGATGCGCGCGGCGCAGGCGACCATGTCCTCCAACGGCGTGCCGTCGATATGGGCGACGTAGACGCGGGCGCCGTCGGGCAGGATCGCGGCGAAGCTGTCGATCTTGGCGGCCGTGCGGGGCATCACTTCGATGGAGAAGCCGCGCAGCAGAGCACGCGCCGGATCCTCGCCGGGCGCGCGGGCGCCGCGCGCGCTCATGAAATCGATCAGCTTGGCCATCTTCGCCCGTCTCCCGATCCGCGCCGCGCGCGCCCCTCGCGGGACCTACGCCGCCGACGCCGCCTCCCACCCGTCGTTCGCGATCAGCGACTTGAGGCGCTCCACGTCGAATTCCGCGTCCAGGCGCGCCGCTTCGGCGTCGGCCACGGCCGCGTCCTCTCCCTCCAAGGCATAAGGCTCGCCCCGGCGCCATTCGCTCAGATACGCGTCGTCGTCCTTGGCGCCGACCTTCATCGCGCAGCGGTCGATGGCCTGCTCGAACCGCTCGGGCAGCGGGCGCTTGGCCGCGCGCCGCCCTTTGCCGACGATCACCTGAGCCGGAATGTCCCGCCAATAGACGATCTGCACCTGCGCCACGCGCGCGTTCCTTTCCAGCCCGGCTTTCGGTTCGTCCATCGCCGGTTTCCCACCTCAATGACGTGAAACCGCGCCGCATCCCGCGACGTTTTCGACGCCGCGCGCCGGAAACGCGACATCGGGGCCGCGGGTTGGTTTCAGGTCGCTAACCCTCTTGACCCGCGCGGGTCGCATTTAGAAGTTGATGCGTCGCATGACAGCTTCTACTTCAATCGGGCTAAGTGGAGTGCAGAGCCTCCGCGATCAGGGAACGGGCGATCCGCGCCGGGACCGACGCGAAGGCGAGACAGGGGATGATCTTGACCGATTCGAGCGGCGCCGCGCCGACCCTCAGCTTCGAGTTCTTTCCGCCCGCCACGCCCGAGGGCTCGCTGCGCCTGTGGCGGTCGGTGGAGCGTCTGGCCCCGCTCGCGCCCACCTTCGTCTCCGTCACCTACGGGGCCGGCGGGACCACGCGGGACCGCACCCGCGCCGCGATCCTGACCATCGTCGACCGCGCCCGCCTGAACGTGGCCGGTCACCTGACCTGCGTCGGCGCCACCAAGGCTGAAACGCTGGAGGTCGCCGACAGCTACCGCAAAGCCGGGGCCCGCCGCATCGTCGCCCTGCGCGGCGACCCGCCCAAGGGCGCCGACCGGTTCGAAGCGCATCCGGACGGCTATTCGGGCGCGGTCGCGCTGATCCAGGGCCTGCGCGCCGCCGGCCACAAGCAGATCTCCGTCGGGGCCTATCCGGAGGTGCATCCCGAGGCCGCGTCGGCCGACGCCGACATGGACCACCTCAAGGCCAAGATCGACGCCGGGGCCGACAGCGCGATCACGCAGTTCTTCTTCGACAACGACGCGTTCCTCCGCTTCCGCGACCGCGCGATCAAGGCGGGCGTCACCGTGCCGATCCACCCCGGCCTTCTGCCCATCGAAAACTTCGGCAAGATGAAAAGCTTCGCCGCCCGCTGCGGGGCCGAGGTGCCGGCCTGGATGCATGACGCCTATGCCAACGCCGACTCGCAGGGCATGACCGAAACGCTCTCGCGCGCCATCTGCGTGGAGCAGTGCGACGGTCTGATGGCCGAGGGCGTGGACCACCTCCACTTCTACACCCTCAACAACCCCGATCTTCCCTACGACGTCTGCCGCGCCATCGGCGTGGAGCCGCGCGTGGTGCAGGTCGCGGCCGAGGGCGGCGCCGCCTGAGGCGGTCCGCGCGCGGACGTTTCCGGCCTGCGAAGCGAAGCTCGGAAAGCCTAGTACGCCGCAAAGCAAAGGGCCCCGCGATGCGGGGCTCTCGCGTCGCGCGCGCCTGAGAGCGCTTCTCCCGGTCGCCGCGCCGTGGGGCGACCTCAAGCGGCCGGGGCCGCCTCCGGCGCTTTCGCGGCCTTGGCCTTGCCGTTGCGGCGGATCGCGTCGACGCTGATCGGCCCGCCGCCGGCGAAGATCAAGTAGAAGAAGACGAAGCAGTAGAGCGCCGCCAGGACGCCTCCGTTGTCGATCGCATAGGGGCTGCGCGGAGCGTGAACGCTCCAATAGGCCACCGCCATGGTGCCGGAGGCCAGAAAGGCCGACAGGCGCGTCTGGAACCCCACCACCAGCAGAAAGCCCGTGACCAGCTCGATCGCGCCGGCCCACCAGGGCAGCGTGAACATCTCGAAAACCCGGTCCGTAGGCGGGAAGCCGATGATCTTCTGCACGCCATGGCCCATGAAGAGGAGGCCGGAAACGGCTCGCAGCACGCTGAGCCCCAGCGGCGAGAGGCGTTCGAGGAAAGCGGTCATCTCCAGGCTCCCTTGGCGACTCGGTTGGGCGCGGAGGCTATCGCAGGTCGTCTTCGCCTGTCAGCAGTTACGTCCTGCAAGCTTTACGGCAATTCCCCCTCGTCCGGTCCCATCCGGCCCCTAGTCCGCAGCCGGCGCGGCCGGCCAAAGCGCCGGAACCGCGAACAGCGCCAGGAAGACGCCGTTCACCGCCACGTTGAACGGCGCCCCGGCGGCGACCGAGCCGGCCCCGTCCATCACGAACCAGGCGAGGATGCCCGGCAGCAGGATCGCGCGGCCCGCGCCCGGGTCCTGCGCCGCCACGCGCCGCGTGACCTGCAGAAACGTCGCGCCGAGCCCCGCCAGAAGGCCGCCGGCGATGCCGACCCAGAGGCGTGCGCCGTCGCTCTCAATCCGCTGGGCGCCGTCGAAAGGCAGGAAGACCAGGTCGACGAAAGCGTCCATCACCGCGGAAACCGGGCTGATCAGCGCCAGCAGATTCAGCGTGCCGAAGCCGATCAGCGCGAGGCTGACCCAAAGATACCAGGTCAGGCGCGTCTCGTCGGTCATGATAACGTCTCCTCCGCTCGATCACGCGCCAGGGGTGGCATGGCCCAGGTCATGCGGGCAATTACCTCGCAGGTAAGCGACGCGCGCGCCGCGCCGGGGCATCAAGGACCCGACGCGGCCCGATGCCCGGGCGCTTCCGCCGCAGCACCGCCGCCGCGCAGGAGGACCTCGATGTCCATGGATTTCGGATCGGAGCTGAGATCCTGGCGCGCCCGGCGCCGGGTCAGCCAGCTCGACCTCGGCCTCGGGGCCCACGTCTCGGCCCGCCACATCTCGTTCCTGGAGACAGGGCGCGCCCGCCCGAGCCGAGACATGGTGCTGCGTCTGGCGGCCGAGCTCTCGGTCCCGCCCTCGGCCTGCAACCGCCTCCTGACCGCCGCCGGCCACGCCCCCGCCTTCGCCGAGCGAGCCTTGGAGGCGCCGGAAATGGCGCCCGTGCGCGCCGTGGTCGACTGGATGCTGGATCGGCACGCGCCTTATCCGGCCTTCGCCCTGGACCGTGCCTGGCGGCTGGTTCGCCTCAACGGACCGGCGGAGCGGCTGTTCGGCGCCGTCGGGCTCGGCCCCGGCGACGGCCTCGCCCAGGCGCTCGCCGCCCATCAGGGCGTGCGCGGCGCGCTCGAGAATTTCGAGGAGGTCGCGGCTCACGCTCTGGCGCGTCTGCGCACCGAAAACGCCCATCTCGGCGGCGATGCGGAGCTCGAGGCGGCGATCGCGGCGCTGAGCGAGGCCGCGCCTGCGTCGTCCGACGGCGCGGCGCTGCGCCCGGCCTTCGTGCCGGCGCGCTGGCGCTTGGGGGAGGCGACGCTGTCGCTGCTCTCCACCCTCGCGCAGTTCGGCGCCGCCGAGGACGTGGCCCTGGCGGACCTCAAGATCGAGCTGATGTTTCCGGCCGACGACCCCTCCCGCCAGCTGTTGGAAGCGATGGCGGAGGCGCCCTGAGGTCCCGCCGCCGCCCGCCCTGTCCGCAAGGACGGCCTCGGGGGGCGTCGAGCCCCCCTCGCCCGGCGCCGGCCCCGCGCCAAGGGGCGACCGCCGCGCAAAGGGGCCGGCGGAGCCCGCGCCGTCGCCGCGCCGGGTCCTGGACCGCGGCGTCGGCGGCCCGGGGGCGAGGTCTCGGACCGTAAGGACTTCGCCGCGCCCTGAGCGCGTCGAAAGGGCCCGCACGCGGGCGGCGCTGGCTCGCCCCGCGCCTTGCCTTCGCGCGCCCGCACAGCCAAAACCGCGCTGCGCTGAGCCGGGCCTCTGCCGCATCGCCCGCCGCCTTTCGGAGCATTCCATGTCGACCTCCTACGCCGCGAACGCCCTGGCCTCCGCCCTCCGCGCGCCCTCCCTGGGCCGCGAGGCCGAGATCTTCGCGGAGGCCGACGGCCGGCCCGACCTGAGCTTCGGCGATCTGTGGTCCGGGGCCGAGCGCATGGCCGCCGCCCTCGCCGCCGCCGGCGTCCGCCCCGGCGACCGCGTGGCGGTGCAGGCCGAAAAGAGCCTGGAGGCGGTCCAGCTCTACCTGGGCGCTCTGCTGTGCGGTGGCTGCTTTCTGCCGCTCAACACCGCTTACACGCCCGAGGAGATCGCCTTTTTCCTCGACGATGCCGCGCCGACGGTCTTCGTCTGCGACCCCGCCCGAGCCGAGGCGCTGTCGCAGGCGGCCGAGGCGGCGCATGCTCAGGTCCTGACCCTCGACGCCGCCGGCGCCGGCACGCTGGCCGAGGCGCGCGACGCGGCCCCCGCCTTCGCCGGCGCGGCGGCCCGGGCGACGGACGATCTCGCCTGCATCCTCTATACCTCGGGCACCACCGGCCGCTCCAAAGGCGCCATGCTCACCCATGGCAACCTGCTCTCCAACGCCCTGACGCTGAGGGATTATTGGCGTTTCACCGCCGAGGATCGCCTGATCCATGCGCTGCCGATCTTCCACGCCCACGGCCTCTACGTGGCTCTCAACGTGACGCTCGTCGCCGGCGGCGCGCTGATCTTCCACGCCAAATTCGATGCCGACGCCGTGGCCGCCGCGCTGCCCCGCGCCACCGCGCTGATGGGCGTGCCGACCTTCTACACCCGGCTGCTGGCCCATCCCGGCCTGACGCGCGACGCCGTCGCCAACATGCGCCTCTTCATCTCCGGCTCCGCACCCCTGCTGGAGGAGACGCACCGGCAATGGTCCGAGCGCACCGGCCATGCGATCCTGGAGCGCTACGGGATGACCGAGACTTCCATGAACGCGTCCAACCCTTATGACGGAGAGCGTCGCCCCGGCTCCGTCGGCTTTCCGCTGCCGGGGGTGGAGCTGCGCGTGACCGATCCGGAAAGCGGCGAGATCCTCGGCGCGGGCGAGATCGGCGGGTTGGAGGTGCGCGGGCCCAACGTCTTCAAGGGCTACTGGCGCATGCCGGAAAAAACCGAAGAAGAGTTCCGGGACGGCGGCTGGTTCATCACCGGCGACATGGCCGTGATCGGCGAGGATGGCTACGTGAGCATCGTCGGCCGGGCCAAGGATCTGGTGATCTCGGGCGGCTACAACGTCTACCCCAAGGAGATCGAAGGCCTGATCGACGACCTTCCCGGCGTGCTGGAAAGCGCCGTGATCGGCGTGCCGCACGCCGATTTCGGCGAGGCGGTGGTCGCCGTGGTGACGCCGCAGGCGGGCGAGGCGCCCTCGGAAGTCGCCGTAAGGGAGGCTCTGAGCGACCGGATCGCGAAGTACAAGCAGCCGAAACGGGTGATTTTCGTGGAGGAGCTGCCGCGAAACACCATGGGAAAAGTGCAGAAAAACCTTCTGCGCGACGCTCACAAGGACCTTTTCGGGGCCGGTTGAGCGCCTCCGACGCTGGGTTTCGGCGCGCAGTTCGCCTCAAGCGAGGCCTAGACCGGACCCGAATCTGAGCGGATCGACGCCGTTTTCGCGCTTGGGCGCCTGGTTGTCCCCCTGGTTTCGAGCGCGAAAACCGCGCCCACGCCTCCGAAATCCGCTCGGATCGAGAGGTTTCAGCGCGGCTTGGCGATCGAATTCCGGTCGGATCGGGCGCGATCCGCGGCGCTCGCGGCCCGTTCGCGGCGGCGATAGGCGTCGGATCGGGGGCGGCCGGAGGTCGTGTCCTCGTCGGCTGCGGGCAGAGGACCCCTCCTCCGCTCCACTTGAAATACGTAGATCACCGCCAACACCGAGGCGATGGAGCTCGCCAGCATCATCCCGACCAGCGGCTTCGCGCCCCATTCGGGCCTCAAAAGCGCGCCGGTGACGGCGGCGATGCCGGCCCCGCCGCCCACCATCAGCGTCGATCCGAGCCCCGCGGCGCTGCCGGCGAGCTTCGGTCGCACCGAAAGCGTGCCGGCGGTGGCGTTGGGGATGGTCATTCCATTGCCCAAGCCCACGAAGAACACCGGCCCGAAGATCGAAAGCGGGTGCACGAAGCCGCTCAATACCACCGCGAAGGACGCCGCGAGGGAGGTGGAGGCGACCAGCGTGCCCAGCAGGATCATCCGGTTCAGGCCGACGCGGGAGGAGTAGCGCCCCGAGACGAAGTTGCCGCTCATGTAGCCGCAGGCGATGATGCCGAAATAGAAGCCCAGCTGCGACGGCTCCAGCCCCAGAACCTGCGAGCCGACCCAGGGCGCTCCCCCCAGAAAGGCGAAGAACGAGCCGGAAGAGAAGGCCGCCGCGGCCGCATAGCCCCAGAAGCGGCGGGAGCCGAACAGCGCCGGATAGCCTTTCATCTGGTCCGTCAGGCTGGCCGATCGGGCGCGATTGGTCTCCCCCGCGTCGCCCCAGGTCAGCGCCAGGGCGAAAAGCCCGAAAGCGCCCATGGCGGCGAAGGTCGCCTGCCAGCCATAGGCTTGCTCCAGCATCCCTCCGGCCATGGGGGAGAGCATCGGGCCGAGGGCCATGCCCATGGTGATGTAGCCGATCTGGCTCGCCGCGCCGTCGGGACCGTGCATGTCGCGCGCCATGGCGCGGCTGAGCACCAGGCCCGCGGCGGCGGCGGCCTGCAGCAGGCGGCAGACCAGAAACACTTCGAAATTCGGCGCCGACAGGCAGCCGAGCGTCGCCAGGGAGAAGACCAGAAAGGCCGTCAAAAGCACCGGACGCCGGCCGAAACGGTCGGATAGCGGCCCGAAAACAAGCTGCAGAAGGCCCATGACGCCGAGATACAGCGTCACCGCCAGCTGCATCACCGCGTAATCCACGCCGAAACCGTCCGCCATGGCGGGCATGGAGGGCAGAAACATGTTCATGGAGACCGGCCCGAGGGCCGAGACCACGATGAGCGTGAAGAGGGTCGGAGCGGTGAAACGGTTCAAAAACCGGCCGCGGGCCGATGCGGGGGGTTCTGCCATGGACGCCATAAGGTCGACTTAGTATGAGGACGCCATAGCATCAACGGCTCCTGACTTGCGACATATCTGCAATGCGCGCGGAGCAAGGCTCGGGTCGGAACGGCCGGAGGGGCGTCGGCTCGACACTCTGGCTCGCGCCGGCGGAAGCGGCGGTCTCGAGATGCGAAACGGCGCGGCCCGACCGGACCGCGCCGAGCGCTGCTTCAGCCGTTCCGGACCGCGTCGCCATACGGAAGCTGCGGTCCGAAGGGGCCGTTTGGGCGGAACGGCGGCCGGTCGCGCGCTTCGGCGCCGGCCGGATCAGGACCTCCGGGTCAGTCCATGACCTGCAGCGAGCCGGCGTTGGAGCGGCCGCGGCGGTCCTCCTCCAGCTCGTAGGAGACCTTCTGGCCGTCGTTGAGACCGGCGAGGCCGGCCTTCTCCACGGCGGAGATGTGGACGAAAACGTCCGAACCGCCCGAGTCCGGTTGAATGAAGCCGAAGCCCTTGGTGGCGTTGAACCATTTCACGGTGCCGGTGGCCATGGCCCGCTCTCTCCTGTCCTGTCACGCCTTCGCGGGGGTCGCGGAGGCAACGTCGCGGCGCGTCGAGCTCGTGGCCTGCGTCGTTGAAACAGGGCGTCATCGAAATCGTCCGGCAGCTCCGAAATGATACGGCGAATCGTCAGGAGAAATCAATCATTCGGACCGGTTGACAGGCGACTAAGGCCGATCTCGCGGCCAAGGCCCGGCGGCCACCCAGCCGGCTGACGCAGGCGCGAGACCCCGCTGATGCAGCGGCTGGACGATACGGCCGCGTCGCGGCGAGCTTCCGCGCGGCCGATGACGTTCGGCCGAGACGGGCGGCGCAGGCCTATTGCGTCCAGTCGGGGTCGCGCTTGTCCAAAAAGGCCTGGACGCCTTCCTCGGTGTCCCGATGCAGCATGTTCTCCGCCATCACCCGGCCCGTGTAGGCGTAGGCGGCCTCCAGCGTCATGTCGCCCTGGGCGTAGAACGCCTCCTTGCCCACGCGCACGGCGACGGCAAGCTTGGCGGCGACCTGCTCGGCCAGGACGAGGGCGGCTTCGGTCTGCTCGCCGTCGGGGACGACGCGGTTGACGAGGCCGATCTCTCGGGCGCGGGCGGCGTCGATGAACTCGCCCGTGGTGAGCATCTCGAAGGCGTGCTTCGGCGGGACGTTGCGGGTCAGCGCCACCATGGGGGTGGAGCAGAAGAGGCCGATGTTCACCCCGTTGACCCCGAAGCGGGCGGTGTCTGCGGCCACGGCCATGTCGCAGGTGGCGACCAGCTGGCAGCCGGCGGCGGTGGCGATGCCGTGAACCTCGGCGATCACCGGCTGAGGCAGACGGGTCAGGGAGGTCATCATGCGCCCGCATTGGGCGAAAAGCGCCTGGTAGTAGGCGCGCCCCCCATCTGCGGAACCGTCTGGGGAGGCGTCGCGGGCGGCCTGCATCTGCTTGAGGTCGTGACCGGCGCAGAAGGCCTTGCCGGCGCCGCGCAGGATGACGGCCCGAATGGAGCGGTCGACGGCGAGACGGTCGATCTCCGCCTGCAGACGGGTCAGCATCTGCTCCGACAAGGGGTTGAGCTTGGCCCCGTTGTTGAGCGTCAGGCGGGCGACGGCGCCGAGATCTTCGCGCAGGACCAGGTCGTCGGCGGACACGGCGGCGGGGGCGTTCATGGCAGGCTCCTCCCAGAAGCTGTTCGGGAGAGCCTAGCGCAGGCGGCGGGCCGGGCCAAAACACGCCCCCCCCGGGGCCGGAGGCGCCGCGGGGGACAAGCCCGCCGGGCGCGGTTAGAAACCCCCGCCCCGGGCGGGTGGGGGGGCGGAGCCCACCCC
>JBCCPD010000022.1:0-19447 GCA_039025075.1 Pseudomonadota bacterium
CGCGCAGGCCGCCCAGGACGCCCGCGCGGTCGAACGGATGATCGAGCTGCTGGCCCGCCTGCCCGGCCTCGGCCCCCGCTCCGCCCGTCGCGCGGCGCTGCATCTGGTCAAGAAGCGCGACCTCCTCCTCGGGCCCTTGGCGGAGACCATGGCCGAGGTCGCCCGCGACGTCCGCCCCTGCGTCGTCTGCGGCAACATCGCCACGGGCGATCTCTGCTCCATCTGCCTCGATCCGCGCCGCGACCCTTCGCTGATCTGCGTCGTGCAGGACGTGGCCGATCTTTGGGCGATGGAGCGGGCGGCGGTGTTCCGCGGCCGCTACCACGTGCTGGGCGGCCTGCTCTCGGCCCTCGACGGCGTCGGGCCGGAGGAGATCGGCGTGCCGCGCCTCGCGGACCGTCTGCGCGACGGCGAAGCGCGCGAGGTGATCCTCGCCCTGCCCGCCACGCTCGACGGTCAGACCACGGCCCATGTGATCGCCGAGTCGCTGCCCGACGCGGTGCAGGTCACCTCCCTCGCCCAAGGCGTGCCCGTCGGCGGAGAGCTGGATTACCTCGACGACGGCACCATCGACGCCGCCCTGCGCCGACGCGCGGCCCTGGGCTGAGCGCGGCGGCTCAACGGCGCTCCGCCGCCAGCCGCGCGAACCGGCCGAAATGCCAGGCGCGCAGCAGCACCGAAAGCGTGTTCACGTCCTTCGCCTGATCGACGCGGTCCAGCAGGTCGTCGACCCGCCGCTGGTCCACATGGGCCCGCCACAGCGCCAGGTCCTGGAACGCCCGCATCTCCTCCCGCCGCTCGGCGAGCGCGCGCCGCGCGGTCGACCAGATCTCGGGCGCCAAAGGGCTTTTGCCGCCGCGCAGAGCCGCCTCGTCGAAGCCCAGCCGCGCCAGGGCCCGGCGCGCCAGACCCCGGTCGAGACCGCCATGCAGGGCCGTGGCGGGCGGCGCGGCCATGGCCGCCGAGGTCAAGCGCGTGTCCAGCATCATCGCCGAAACGCGGATCGCCTCGCCCGGCCCCTCGCCGAGGATCTGGCGGAACGGCCATTGCGCGCTGGTCCGCATCAGCCCGGCCGCTTGCTGGGCTGAGAGGCTCGGCGCCATCGGCGGCCGCACGTCGACCCCGGCGGCGCGCCAGCGTTCGATCTGATCTCCGCCGCCCGGAAGGAACGGGGCCGGAGGGCGCCCCCACGACGCCGAACGCCGCGTGGCCCAGCGCGTCGGACCCCATTTCGCGGCGAGCTGCCAGGCGAAGCGGCGCCGCGGCGCGCCCGCGGCTCTGAACCCCGCATAAAGCCGCGCCGCCTCGCCCCAGCGTCCGGCCGCGGCGCTGTCCGTCGCCGCGGCGGTGGCGCGCACTGACACGGCGAAATCTCCGGCGAAGCCGCCATGCCCCCCGCTCAGGCCCCGCGCGCGAAGGGCGCGCGCGAGCGCGAGCATCGCGCAGGCGAAGAAGTCCATGTTCGGCGCCGCCGCCCGCCGCCACGCCGCCTCCGCCCCCTCCAGCGGGTCGAGCGCCGCCGCCGGCGTCGCGATCCGCTCGGCATGGGCGAATCGACGCGCCGCGGCGGTCTGCAGCGCGACGTCCTCGGCCCCGGCAGGACGCGCGGATTCGACGCAGAGCAGCGGGATCGCGTCCTGCGGAAACCGCTTCGCCACCGCCGCCAGCAGCAAAGAGCTGTCGAGCCCGCCCGAATAGATCAGCGCCCGCCCGTCCGGATCGGCGGCCCAGCGCGCCGCCGCCGCCTCCGCCCGCGCCGCGAAGGCGTCGAGGAACGCGTCCTCGTCCAACCCCGCCAGAGCCGGATCCGGCCCCGGCCGCCACCAGCGCCGGCGCTCGATCCCCTCGGCCGAGACCACGGCCGCGGAGCCCGGCGCCACGCTCAGGATGCCCGGCCAGGCGGATCGCCAAGGCATCTCGTCCGCCGTCCAGGCGGTCAGTCGGATCGCGTCCATGTCCGGATCGGCCGGCGCCTCCGGCAGCGCCAGCAACGCATGCGGCGAGGTCGCGAAGGCGCAGGCGCCCTGCCCCAGCGACATCAGATGGATCTGCTCGATCCCCGCAGGATCGCGCGCCAGGGTCAGTCGCCGCGCCTCGGCATCGATGCAGGCGAGCGCGAACTCCCCTTCCAGAGGCGACGGCCCCTCGACGATCCCGTCGAAGCCGCCGGACCGCCAGAACCGAGCGGCCGAGGCGAGGTCCTCCCCATAGGCCGCCTCAAGATCGGCGCGGACCCCTTCCTCCGGAAAAAGACGGAGGCGTCCCGCCGCCGCGCCTTCGCCGGTCGGCGCGCGGATCGCGACCGACGCGCCGGTCTCCTCAGGCGGATCGAACCAACCGTCGGACGATGGCCCGGCCACGCCCAGCGTAGCCAGCGGCGCGCCGTCGGGCCCATGAACCCATTGCGCGCGCCGCAGGGTTCGACCGGACCCGGCCGACATCGCCTGGAACGCCGCCCGCAGCCGATCCGCGTCGCCCCGCGCGTCGAAGACGCCGAAGAGCAGCTCGTCGTCGCGGATGCGCGCCGCGCTCATGCGCAGGCGGCGTCCACCCGCTCCAGCACGCCTTGCGACAGCAGCTCGTCGATCAGCGGGCGGATGTCAGCGGCGATGCGGTCGGCCGAGGCGTCGAACTCCTCGACCAGCTGCGCCACCAGGTCCTCGAACCGGCGCGCCTCGCTCAGATGCGACCAAACGGCGGTCCCCGGCCCGTCGAGCCCGATATAGTCCTCGGAGTCCGGCCCCAGCAGCACCAGCTCCTCCTCGCTCACCTGCGCTTCCATCACCCCAGCGCGGCGCCGCAGAACCTCGCCTTGCATCCCGTTCCCCCACTTGCCGGTCGCCGGCCGCGCCGCGGGCCGGCCACGCGCGATCGTGACGTCGGCCGCGCCGCGTTCACCATGATCGCTCAACATTTAGTCTTGGCTAACGCGTTGCGGTTGGGTACTACGGGTATGGGTGTGATGCTGCAATCGAAAGGTGCTTCGTAATGAAGAAAGTGTGGAAGGCTCCCGTCGTGTCGAAAGCTCCGGCCAAGGCCGTGACCAAGGGCGCGACGAACAACGATCCGTTCGAGTCCTTCACCGGCCGGTCCTGAGCGGACTGTCGGCCGGGCTGGCGGCACGCCGGCTGGGACATGACGAGATTTGCAGGGAAGCTGGTCAACGCCGGCTTCCCTTTTCGTTTGACCCAAGCGACGCCGCGTCTTCAGCCTCTCGGGACGACCTCATGACCTTGCAGGCGCTGCTGGACCACCTCGCCGCCGCGGCGTGGCTGATCCGGGCGCGCCGGCGCTTCGGTCGCCATGGCGCGACGCAGCTCTTCGCGATCTTGTCCGACGCGTCCACCCGCGGGTCCGAGCGCCGGCCGCTGGACCTCAAACGGGCCGAGCGGGCCATTCGCCGCCTCGCGCGCCTCATGCCCTTTCGCGCCGACTGCGTCGTCCAGGCCCTCGCCGCCAAGATGTGGCTCGACGAGCGAGGTCTGGACTCGCGCATGAAGCTGGCGGCGGACACCTCCAAGGGGCTCGCCGCCCATGTCTGGATGCTCTCGGGCGATCAGGTGATCGCCGGCGGCACTCTGAACACGACGATGGCCGACTTCCGCAGCGCCGACGAAGCCCCCGCCGGCGCGATCCCGAGCCGGCCCGGACCCTGAAGCGGCCCCGCCTCCCACGTCTCAAGGGAGCCGCTTGAAGGGGCCTCTAGGCGGCTTGGCGTCAGCGAAAACGTTGGCGGCCTCTCGCCCCCGAGCGCCTCGTGTCGACGGCCGCGCCCGCGCAAACCCGTCGCAAGCCGAGCGGTCCGCGCCGGCCCCGCGTCCCG
Organism: Pseudomonadota bacterium; assembly: GCA_039025075.1. Classification (GTDB taxonomy): domain Bacteria; phylum Pseudomonadota; class Alphaproteobacteria; order Rhodobacterales; family Rhodobacteraceae; genus Albimonas. Next base: position 3,824 of record JBCCPD010000022.1, read on the forward strand.
CCGCCGCTCCGGCGCCTCGCCGCCCGGAACCGAGCCTAGCGCCAAAGCCACCCCTGCGCGACCGGGCCCCCGGCCGGACCCTCTCAACGGCCTCGACCTCGCATGCTTTTAGCCAGCCGCGCGATCCGCGCCAGCGCCTCATCCCTCGGCAGCCCCAGCGCCTCGCCGCCCAAGACGGCGCCCACGCCCTCGCCAAGCGACCGAGCCGCCGCGTCGACGTCCCCGTCCCGCCCCAAAGCCCCATCGACCGAGGCCAGCATCAGCCGGCGCCCGGCGAAGGCGGCCCGCCGGCATCGCGCCATCGCCTCCGCGATCTCCGCCGCGCGCGCCGCCCCGAACGCGTCCGAAGCCGGCCGATCCGAACCGGACCCGCCCGCCCCGCGCCGATCTGGACCGGGCGGCGGCCCCGCCTCGATGACATGCGCGCCCAGCATCGCGGCGATGCGCACGGCCTCGACCGCGGCCTCGACGGTCCCGCCCTCCCGCGGCGCACGACACCGGATCAGCGTCGCCACACCCTTGGCCGCCGCCTCCTCGCGCATCTGGGCGACCTCCTCGATCAGATCGAGCCCCTCCTCCGCGCCGGTCTCGATCACGAAGCCCATCGCGCCGCATCCCAGGCGCAACGCATCCTCCACCGTCGCCGCGAGCGGCGGCGCGCCGCCGCCCTCGCCCGCCGCCGCGGCCGGAACCTGAGCCATCAGGACCGTCGGGACCTGCCCGGCGAAGACGTCGGCTCCGGCCTCGATCAACCCCAAAGGCGCGGCATAGGCGCTCAATCCGCCGTCGACCGCCAAAGCGAAAGCGAAGTGCGGATCCCAGGCCGCCGGGTTCGAGACGAAGCCGTCGGCCGACGGGGCGCCGTCCACCGCAAGCACCATCAAGCGGCCCGAGCCCGCCGGCTTGCCGGTCATAAGCGTGCGGGCGAGGTTCGCCTTCACCCCCGGCGGATCGGCCTCGTAGCCCGCAAGCATCCGCTTCACGATGCGCGACGATTTCATGAAAACCACCCTTCTAGCGGCCGCCGACAGGGGCGTCGGCCGCCTACCCCGGCCCCCCGAACCCGGTCAAGCGATGGACGCCGCGCATTTTAGGCGTCCGCGCGGCGGCAGGACCTTCCGCCGCGCCGCCTTGAAGCCGAAAGCCCCCGCGCCAGCTCTCGCCCATGACCGACACGCCCTCCGCCGTCCCGCCCGACTCCGCTCCGTCCGGCGCCGCCCCGTCCCACGCCGCCCCGGCGCCGCTGAACCTGCTGATCCTGGGGGCCGGCGCCGGCATCGGCGCCTGCGCCACGCGCGCCGCCCTCGCCCGCGGCCACGCCGTGCGCGCCCTCTCGCGCGATCCGAGCCGCATCGACGCCGACGACGCTCGGTTGGAGCGCTCGGCCGGCGACGCCCGCGACCCCGCCGTCCTCGACGCCGCGGTGGAGGGCATGGACGCCGTGCTCTACTGCATCGGCACGCCCGGCGACGCGCGCGGGCCCTTGGGAAAGCGGGTCACGCTGCACTCCGAGGCGACTCGCGCACTGCTGCCGATCCTCGCCGCGAAAGGCCCCCGCCGGCTCATCGCCGTCACCGGCTACGGCGCCGGCGACAGCCGCCAAGCCATGAGCCGGGTCGAGCGGGCCGCCCACCGTCTGCTGCTCGGCCGCCCCTACGCCGACAAGGACCGGCAGGAGGCGATGATACGCGCCTCGGACCTGGACTGGACTCTCGTTAGGCCCGTGATCCTGCGGAACGCGCCCGGCCGCGGCGACTATCGCGTGCTCACCGACGCCTCCGCCTGGCGCAACGGACTGATCTCCCGCGAGGACGTGGCCGACTATCTGGTGCGCCGCGCCGAAGACGGCGGCGACCTGCGACTGACACCCGTCATCGCCTGGTAGGGCGCGCTCTCAACCTTCGAGCGCCGCGACCCCCGGCAGGGTCTTGCCCTCCAGCCACTCCAGAAACGCCCCCCCGGCGGTGGAGACGTAGCTGAACCGCGCCCCCGCCCCGCTGGCGTTCAGCGCCGCCACCGTGTCGCCGCCCCCGGCGACGCTCAGCAGGTCCCCCGCCTCGGTCAGCGCCGCCGCCTTCAGCGCCGCGGCTTTGGTCGCCGCGTCGAAGGGCGGCAGCTCGAACGCGCCGAGCGGGCCGTTCCAGACCAGCGTCTTGGCCTCGGCGAAGCGCCGCTCCACCTCCACCACGCTCGCCGGGCCCGCGTCCAGGATCATCGCGTCGTGGGGCACGTGATCCACGTCCACCACCTGAGCCGGCGCATGGGCCTTGAACTCCCGCGCCACGACCGCGTCCGTGGGCAGCACGATCTCGCAGCCCTTGGCCTCCGCCTCCGCCAGGATCTCCCGCGCCGTGCCGGCGAGATCGTGCTCGCACAGCGATGCGCCCACATCCTTGCCCTGGGCGGCGAGGAAGGTGTTGGCCATGCCCCCGCCGATGACGACGGCGTCGACTTTTTCCAGCAGATTGCCCAGCAGCTCCAGCTTGGTGGAGACCTTGGCCCCGCCGACCACCGCCACCACCGGCCGCTCCGGCTCCGCCAAAGCGCGGCTCAACGCCTCGAGCTCGGACTGCATCAGGCGTCCGGCGGCGCAGGGCAGCAGCCGCGCCACGCCTTCGGTGGAGGCATGGGCCCGGTGCGCCGCGCTGAAGGCGTCGTTGACATAGACGTCGCCCAGCTCCGCCAGCGCCTTGGCGAAGGCCGGATCGTTCGCCTCCTCGCCGGCATGAAAGCGCGTGTTCTCCAACAGCAGCGTCTCGCCGGACCTCAGCGCGTCCACCGCCGCCGCCGCCACGTCGCCCACGCAATCCTCCCCGAAGGCGACGGGCGAACCCAACGCCTCCGCCAAAGGCCTCTGCACGCCTTTGAGGCTCATCTCCGACACGCGCTTGCCCTTGGGCCGGCCGAAATGCGCCAGCAGGACCGGCTTGCCGCCGGCGGCCAGCACGTCGCGGAGGGTCGGCAGCACGGCCTCGATCCGCGTGGCGTCGGTCACCCGCCCGTCCTGCATAGGCACGTTCAAGTCGACCCGGATCAGCGCCGCGCGCCCCTCCAGATCCAGATCGTCGAGCGTTTTGAAGGTCATCGCCGGCTCCCCGCCGCTGAGCGTTTGCGAAACGACGCGGGGCCGTTCTGGACGAGCGGCCCCCGGTCCCCCAGGCGCCGCCTCAGATCAGCTTCGCCATCGCCGCCGCCGTGTCGCTCATGCGGCACGAAAAGCCCCACTCGTTGTCGTACCAGCTCATCACCCGCACCAACGTCCCGTCCATGACCTTGGTCTGATCGCAATGGAACACGCTCGAATGCGGGTCGTGGTTCATGTCCACGCTCACCAGCTTGTCGTCGGTATAGCCCAGAACGCCCTCCAGCGGCCCGTCGGCGGCGGCGCGGATCGCGGCGTTGATCTCCTCCACCGTCGTAGACCGCTCGGCGATGAACTTCAGGTCCACCACCGAAACGTTGGGCGTGGGCACCCGGATCGCCACGCCGTCGAGCTTGCCGTTCAGCTCCGGCAGCACCAGGCCCACCGCCTTCGCCGCGCCCGTCGACGTCGGGATCATGCTCATCGCCGCCGCCCGCGCGCGATAAAGGTCCTTGTGCATCGTATCGAGCGTCGGCTGATCGCCCGTATAGGCGTGGATCGTGGTCATGAAGCCCTTCTCGATCCCCACCGCCTGGTTCAGCACATGCGCCACCGGCGCCAGGCAGTTCGTGGTGCACGAGGCGTTCGACACCACCGTGTCCTCCGCCGTCAGCGCGCCGTGGTTCACGCCGTAGACGATGGTCTTGTCGGCGCCCGACGCGGGGGCGGAGACCAGGACCCGTTTCGAGCCGTTCTCCAGGTGCTTGGCCGCCGCGTCGCGCGCCGTGAAGATGCCGGTGCACTCCATCGCCACGTCCACGTCGCGCCAGGGCAGCGCCGCGGGGTCGCGCTCCGCCGTCACCTTGATCGGCCCGCGGCCCACGTCGATCGTGTCGCCCGAAACCGTCACCGTGCCCGGAAAGCGCCCGTGCACGCTGTCGTAGCGCACCAGATGGGCGTTGGTTTCGACCGGGCCCAGATCGTTGATCGCCACGACCTCCACGTCGTCCCGCCCGCTCTCGACGATGGCGCGCAGCACGTTGCGCCCGATGCGTCCGAACCCGTTGATCCCCACCTTCACGGCCATGCTTGGTCTCCTCCTGGGGCCGCCGTCAGGGCGGCCGCGTCTGCGCGGTCGCGGGCCTTATAGCGCCGGCCCGGCCGAGGGCAAACCGCGCCGGCGCGGCCGGCGGAAATCCGCGCGGCGGCGGGCCGTCGCGAAAGCGCGCGGCGATTAACCGTGCGGCAGGGATTGGGCGCGATGTTCCGCGGCGTCGAAGCGTCAGCCGAGCCGGCCGGATGCGGCGGAGCCTTGCGCCCGCGGCCCGGTCGGCAGCCACCGGCGCGCGCGTTTTGGAGGATCGACCATGACCCGTCACGCCGTCGCCGCCGCGGCCTTCGCCGCCGCCCTGCCCTTCGCCTCGCCCGCCGCGGCCAACGAGTTCGCCCCCGCGCTCGAAGCGCTGGCGGTCGACCGGCTCCACGTCATCGCCGCCGACCCCGCGGTGGTCGCCGCGATTCTCGAACGCAACGCCGCCGGGACGCCCTCGCAGGACGAGATCGAAGCGCTCGACGCCGAATGGCGCGCCCAGGTCGGCTCGGGCGACGCGCCTCTGGTGGCCTCGGTCTCCGGCGGCCCGGCCGCCGACGCTCTGGTCGCCGCGCGCGACGCCTCCCAGGGCCTGCTGACGGAGATCTTCGCGATGGACGCGGTCGGGCTCAACGTCGCCGTCTCGGACCCCACCTCCGACTACTGGCAGGGCGACGAGGCCAAGTGGCAGCAGACCTTCGGCGTCGGCCCCGACGCCATCCACATCTCGGACGTCGAGCTGGACGAGTCGACGCAGATCTTCCAGGCCCAGGTCAGCCTCGCCATCGCCGACCCCCAGGGCGGTGAGCCCATCGGGGCCATCACCTTCGGCGTCAACATCGAGATGCTCGAGTGATCGGCCCAAGCTCAAGGAACGACCCTGATGGACAGTGAACAGACCTACCGGCCGGGCGTGGAGCGTCGGGCCAAGCCGCGGCGGAAGATGGGCGTGCAGGTCTCCCTAGCCCTGGGCGGAATGCTGATCTTCGTCTCGGCCCTGCTGATCGCCACGGCGACGCTGATCAACCAGGATCAGACCCGCGGCATGTTCGACGACGCCACCCGGAAGATCGGCGCCCTGACCACGCAGTCTCTGGCCGGCGCGGTGCGCTTCGCCAAGACCGACGTGCTGGAGCCGGCGTTCGAGCGGTTCATCGACTCCCAGCAAGGCGATGCGGCGGGCATCGCCAGCTACGGCGCCGACGGCTCGCTGCAGGCGATGCGCGGCGGCATGGACCGGACCCTGGCCGCACGGCTCGCCGGCCAAGCGATCGACACCGGCGCGCCGGCGGTCTCCTCCGATGGTCTGATCAGCGCTCAGCCGGCCCGGTTCGGCCGCTCCGGCTCCACCGTCGGCGCCGTGGTCTTCGCCTGGACCGACGCCGGGCTGCGCGCGGAAACCTGGCGCAAGTTCACGCTTCTATCCCTCATCGGCGGCGGCTTCGCCCTGGCCTTCTCGGCGCTGACCGCGGTTCTGTTCAGCGGCTACGTCTCCCGCCCCCTGTCGCGTCTGACGCAGACGATCTGGGCGATGAACCGGGGCGAGGCGGCGGAGATCCCGTATCGCGACCGGCTGGACGAGGTCGGACAGCTCGCCTTGTCTTTCGAAACCGTGCACGACCAGCGCATCGAAGCGGTCCGCGCGCGCCGCGCGCTGGAAGCGTCGAACGCGATGATCATGATCGCCGACACCCAGCACGACGTGGTCTACGCCTCGCCCGCCCTGGTGCGCATGCTCAAGGACGCCGAGCAGCTGATTTGCGAACGCAACCTGCCGAACTTCCGCGCCGACGGGGTCGTCGGCTCCAACATCGACGTGTTCCACAAGGTCCCGTCCAAGCAGCGGTCGCGCGTGACCTCGATGACCGGCCAGATGGAAGAGACGCTGGCCCTCGGCGACCGCAAGATGACCTTGGTGATCAACCCGGTCAGCGACGTGGACGGATCGCGCCTGGGCACCGTGGTCGAATGGCGCGACCGCACCGCCGAGCTGTCGGTGCTGGAACAGATCGAGCAGGTCGCCGTCTCCGCCGCCGACGGCGTCTTCGACCGCAAGGTCGATGCGGACGGCGCCAGCGAGGCGCTGGCCAAGGTCGCCGACGGCATCAACCGGATCACCGAAACGGTCGAGGAGTTCCTGGTCGACGTGGAACGTCCGGTCGCGGCCTTGGCGGCGGGCGACCTCTCGGAGCGCGCGGGCGTTCACCACGCGGGGCGCTTCCAAGAGGTGGCGGAATCGCTCAACGCCTCCATCGAGCGAATCGCCGACCTCGCCCGCGACATCCGCGCCACGGAAAGCGAGATGCGCGGCTCCATCGAAACCGTGTCCAGCGGCGCCGCCGATCTTTCGGCCCGCACCGAGTCCCAGGCCTCCGCGCTGGAGGAGACGTCGGCCACGGTCGAGCAGATCGGCGCCACCATCTCCGCCAACGCCGAAGGCGCCGCCTCGGCCAGCGAGATGACCCGCCGCGCCAGCGAAGAGGCGATCGAGGGACGCACCGTGGTCCGCGCCGCCGTCGCCTCCATGGGAGAGATCGAAGACAGCTCCCGCCGCATCGCCGAGATCACCGCGGTGATCGACTCCATCGCTTTCCAGACCAACCTGTTGGCGCTGAACGCGGCGGTGGAGGCGGCGCGCGCCGGCGACGCCGGCAAGGGCTTCGCCGTCGTCGCCTCGGAGGTGCGCACCCTGGCCCAGCGCTCCTCCGGCGCGGCCAAGGACATCAAGGACCTCATCGCCTCCAGCGCCGCCAAGGTCTCCGACGGCGTGCAGCACGTGAACGCCACCGGCGCCGCTTTGGAAGCGTTGGAGACGTCCATGGCCGGCGTCGCCGAAGCGATCGCCGACATCGCCCGCGCCAGCGCCGAACAGGCCACCGGCATGCAGGAGATCACCTCGGCCGTCTCGCATCTGGACGAGGCCACCCAGCAGAACGCCGGCCTGGCCGAAGGCAGCGCGCGAGAGGCCGAAACGCTGCGCGCCCGGTCCGACGGCCTGGCGGAGCTCATCGCCTTCTTCCGCGACGAGCCCGCCGCCGCCGCCCAGCGCCGCGCCTCCTGAGCCGCTCCCGCGCTCCGACCCGGCGACCCCGTCCCGCGCGCTTTTCGGCGCGGGGGACGTCCCGTCTCTCTCGCGCCGGTGTCCTCGCCCCGCGCGTCTCAGCCGAACCGCGCCGGCGCGCCGCGCCTCAGCGCCGCGCCTCTCCGTCGGCGCCCGTCGCCTCCGCGAACGCCGCGAACCGCTCCAGGTCCACCGCCGCGACCTCGCCGACCAGCTCCGCCAACCCCCGGGCCTGGTGGGCCGCCACGCGCCGCCCGGTCTCCGCCGAGGCCTTGGACGCGTCGCCCACCGCGCCGGCGGGGTTCAGATCCTTGGCGATCCAGCCATAGGCGACGCCGCCGGTGGGGCGAAGCCAGCGCTCCGCCATGTCCTCGGCGCTCGACCGAAACCGCTCGGCCCGCGCCATGTCCACCAGATCCGGCCTGAAATGCAGCATCAGCGCCGTCTCCACCTCGCCCCCATGGATGCCGAAGACCTGCTCGCCCTCGCCGATCAACCCGTCCGGAAGCCCGAAGCTCCCCCATTGGCAGCGCACCGCCAGCATCCCGGCCCGCACCCGCAGCTCCCGCGCCAGAACGCCCAAGGGATCGAGATTGCCGCCATGGGAATTCACGATCACCAGCCGCCGCGCGCCCGCCCGCGCCACGCTCAACCCGATCTCCAGCCACGCCGACAGCAGCCCCTCGGCGGTCAGCGTCAGGGTGCCGGGCGCCCAGACATGCTCGTTGGACTTGCCGACCGCCTGCACCGGCAGCACCAGCGCCTCGACCCCCTCGCCGACCAAAGGCATCGCCTCGCTCAGCATGCCCTCGGCGATCATCGCGTCCACGCCCACCGGCAGATGAGGCCCGTGCTGCTCGATCGCCGCCGTGGGCAGAACGGCCACCGCCCGCGCCATGTCCATCGACGCGAATTCCCGCGCCGACAGCTCCGCCCACCAGCGCGCGCCCATCAGGCCGCGGCGCCCGCCGGTCCGGCCTCCTCCGCCCCGGCCGAGACCTCGGCCCGCCTCCGCGGCGCCCTCAGCAGCCGATCGGCCGTCGCCGCGGCGAGCCGCAGATGCCGCGCCCGGCTCTCGGCGGTGCTCGAATCCATCGAATAATGCGCCGCATAGGCCGTGCGGCAGCGCGCATGGCAGTTCAGCCGCAGCCCCCGCAGCAGCGTCCGCCGCCCCGGCGCCCCGACGATCCAGGTCAGCCAGCGGCTGGCCCCGCAGGTGGTGAACACGCCCAGCCGCCGCACATGGGTCAGGCCCGGCCGGATCGGCCCCTCCGCAGGGTTGGAAAACGCCACTCCCGGCAGCAGCACCCGCTCCAGCCAGCCCTTCAGCATCGCCGGAGGGCCGTACCACCAAGTCGGATAGACGAAGACCAACGTCTCCGCCCGCCGCACCGCCGCGGCATGGGCCTCCACCGCCGCGCGGTTGGCCGGCACCTGCTCATAGGCGCCCCAGCCGTCGCGGCACAGCACCGGATCGAATTTTTCCGCATAAAGATCAAGCACCTCCACCTCCGCTCCGCCCGCGGCGAGGCGCGAGACGACGACGTCGCGGACCGCGGCGGTGAAGCTGTCGGGCGAGGGATGGCAATGGACCACAAGGGCGCGCATCGGCGTCTCCAGCGGATCGGCCGGTCCGAAGGGCGCCTCTGGCCCTCCGCCGGCGGGCGGCGGGGACCGCAGTCTCTTCCCCTCCCGCCCCGCTCGGGAAAGGAACGCCGTCCGTTGCGACTCGGACGCGCGATTCATCTCGTGAACCGCAAGGTAGCGCATTCGAACGTTTGAATGACAGAGAGGCGTCGGCGATCGCCCCCCCGCCTTTCGGCCCGGGTCCCCCGGCGTCCCCCCGGCCCAGGCCCAATTCGCCGGCCTCGGCGGCGCGGCCCCGACCGTCCCCGAACCCACGCGCACGCACCCTCCTCCGCGGGCGTCACGGCGCTCCGACGACCGCGTCGAGCTCGCGATACTCCGGCGCCGTCCGGTCGATCGCCCGTCCGCCCCGGATCACGATCCTGTCCCCCTGCGGCCGCGACAGAAGCTCGGTCCAGCCGCGGGCGCGGCAGATCACCAGATCGGCCGGCGCGCCCGGGGCGAGGCTCGGCGCTTCGAACCCGCAGATCGCCGCCGGCGCCGAGGCGAAGGCGCGCGGCCAGTCGTCCCGCGAATGGTCCAGATGGGCGATGCGCGTCGCCTCCCGCATCACCTCCAGCATGTCGAGATCGCCGTAGGCGTAGAACGGATCGCGCGTGTTGTCGGAGGCGAAGGCGACCGGGATCCCCCGCTCCGCCGCCTCGTGGACCAGGGTCACGCCCCGATGCCGCGGCGTCCGGCCCGCCCGACGATCCTGCAGATAGAGGTTGCACAGCGGCAAGGAGATCATCGACAGCCCCGCCTCCGCCACCAGATCCAACGTCTCCAGAGCCCGCTTCTCGTCCTGCGTCGACAGCGAGCAGCAGTGTCCCGCCGCGACGGGCCCGTCGAACCCGGTGCGGATCACCGCCTCGGCGATGGCGCGAAGGGTCTCGGACGCCGGATCCAGCGTCTCGTCCGAATGGAAATCGACCTCCAGTCCGCGCGCGCCCGCCGTCTCGAAGAACAGGGTCAAGCGTCGCTCCAGGTCGTCGACCGGATAGGTCACGGTCCCCAAGACGCCCGAATGTCGCGCCACCAGGTCCGCCAAAGCGGTCCATTCGGGGGTGTTCTCAACCGCTTCGATGCCGTTCAGGGACACCATCTGCAGCTCGATCCGGCCCTTCCAGGCCTCGCGCAGCGCCGAAAACAGCGGCCAGGAGACGTCTTGCTGAGGCGCAATCGAGTCCAAATGCGTTCGAATCGCCCGCGTTCCGTGCGAAAACGCACACTTCAAGGCGAATTCCGCGCGGGTTCTCACGTCGCTTTCGGACCAGTACGCGGCTCTGTCGGCCCCGACGGAGCTCAAAGCGCCCTGAAACGTGCCGTCCGGATTGGGCGTGCGCGCCCATATGTGGCCCTTGTCGAGATGCGCATGGGCGTCGACGAAGGCCGGAAAGACGATCGATCCGCCCAGATCGATCTCAGCCGCCGGCGCGGTCTCCGGCGGCGCCAAGCGCCCGTCCGCGCCCAAGGTCAGCTCCAGCGGCGCCAACCCGTCCCGGGCCTCGGACCCGCCGTCCAACAGGCAGGCCGGGGCCCGCAGCCCGGTCAGGCGCAAGGGCCGCTCCGGGGGAAGCCGAGCGAAGTCCATGATCGCGCTCAGATCTCCCGCTTGATCGCGCTCTCATGCCACTTGTGCAGCAGCAGATGGCTCGCATAGCTCAGCACCGCGAAGATCAGAACGCCGGTCAGCGCGATCAGCAGCAGCGCCGCGAACATCCGCGGGATGTTCAGCCGATAGCTCGCCTCGAGGATCCGGAAAGCCAGGCCCGACGCGCGGCCGCCGGTCCCCGCCGCGAACTCGGCCACCACCGCGCCGATCAGACTCAGCCCGCCGGCGATGCGCAGACCGCCCAGGAAATAGGGCAGCGCCGAGGGCAGCTGCAGATAGCGAAGCCGCTGCCAGCGCGTCGCGCCGTAGATTCTGAATAGGTCCCGCAGGTTGTGATCGGCCGAAGACAATCCTAGGGAAGTACTTGATAGAACGGGGAAAAACGCCACGATCCAGGCGCAGATCAACAGACCCACGGTCTGATCCTCGATGACGAACAGGCCGAGGTTCACGTCCTCCACATAGATCAGGATCAGCGGCGCGATGGCCACGATGGGCGTCACCTGCAGGATCACCGCATAGGGGTAGAAGCTCAGCTCCGCCCAGCGCGACAGCGAGAACAGCACCGCGAGGCCGACGCCCCCGACCACGGCCAGGGTCAGCGCCAGGCCCGTGGTGGTCAGCGTCACCGTCAGGCTTTGAAACAGCGAGGCGCCGTCGATCCACAGGGTCTCGGCGATCTTGGACGGGCTGGGCAGGATGTAATGCGGCGTCCCCAGCGCCGTGACCCGCCATTCCCAAAACCCGATCGCGGCGATCATGATCACCATCGGCAGCAGCCAGGTGGCGATCTTGTCGACGCGCTTGCGGCGCTGACGGGCCAGCTCCTCCGCGTCGATGGGGGCGGGGGCCTCGGCGTCCAGCGGGACGGGACCGGCGTCAGTGATCGACATGAGGGACGTCTCCCATCGCCTCGGCCAGCGCCTCGGAGGCGGCGCGGCAGTGGGCGGCGTAGTCGGCGGAGGTGCGGTAGACTTCGGTCCGCGGATAGGGCTCGTCGACCGCCACCTCGCGGATCACCCGGCCCGGCCGGGCGGCCATCACGACGATGCGGTCCGACAGAAACACGGACTCGAATACCGAGTGGGTCACGAAGATCACCGTGCAGTCCAGCTTGGCCCGCATCTCCAGCAGATCGTTGTTGAGCTTGAAGCGCGTGATCTCGTCGAGCGCGGCGAAGGGCTCGTCCATCAGGATCAGCCGCGGGCGGGTGACCAGCGCGCGGGCGATCGACACCCGCATCTTCATGCCGCCCGACAGCTCCCTGGGATAGGCGCCTTCGAAGCCCGATAGGCCGACCGTGGCCAGCGTCTCCTCGATCGCGTCCTTGCAGGCGGCGTAGCCGCTTCCCTTCAGGCGCATCGGCAGCCAGACGTTCTGCGCCACCGTGGCCCAGGGCATCAGCGTCGGCTCCTGAAACACCACGCCCAGATCGCCGTCGCGGGCCCCGCCCTGCCAAGCGATGCGCCCCGCCGTGGGGTGGATCAGGCCGGAGATCAGCTTGAGCGCCGTGGACTTGCCGCAGCCCGACGGCCCCAGAAGCGAGATGAAATCGCCCTGCCGCACGTCCAGCGACATGCCCCGCAGCGCCACCACGTCCTTGCCGAACACCTTGGTGACGTTCTGCATCGCCAGAAGCGGCGCGCGCTCCGGCGGGGCGGGCGCGGCGGCGGCCGCCGCGCCCGGGATCGGCGCCGTCTCGTTCAACGACCGCTCACTCGGTGACGGTTTCGATGAGCTTCTGCACCTCGTCGGCGATGGCCGCCGGCACCTCGATCAGGACCGAGGCGGGCTGCAGGCCGCGCTTGACCGGCAGGGCCGCGCCGGTGTTGGCGAACTCCAGCGTGTAGGCCGAAGCGATGTCGATGCCGTCGGACACCACGCCCGCCTTGACCATCTTCTCATAAAAATCGCGGATCGTGGCGGAGGTCATGGCCCCGATCCCCAGCACCAGCGAGTCGCCGGAATCGACGATGCCGTACTCCTTCATCTTCTCCAGGCTGAAGGCCAGCTGACCGTCGGACATGTCCGGATTGTCCTCCTGAATCAGCGCGTTGGCGGCGGAGTTGTCGCCGTAGAGGTAGTTGGCCCAGCCGATCGCGGACCCTTCGACGAAGCACTTCACCGCCTCGGGGTCCTCGTCGAGCGTCGCCTGCATCACCTCCACCGTCGTCGCGTAGGTCGAAAAGCCGTAGTCGGCCAGCAGCCAGATGTCCGGCGCGAAGCCGCCTTCCTGCTCGATCGCATAGGGCTCGGAGGTGATGTAGCCCTGCTGGGCCGAGCGGACGTTGGCCAGGAACGGCGCCGGGTTGAACGTGTAGGGCACGCGCTTGGACGCCTCGAACCCGTAGTCGGAGATCAGCCACTGGTAATAGGACTGGTATCCGCCGTCGCCGATCAGCAGCTCGTCCAGGCCCTTGAGGTCCTCGAAGCCGGCGACCTCGCCGGGATGCGACAGCAGGACCTGCGGCTCCTTCTGCATATGGGCGGCCACGACCTTCAGCGGAATGCCCTGCTCGACCGCGTTGAAGGCCTGCAGCAGGTTGCCGCCCATATGGAAATCGATCTTTTCGGCCAGCAGCTGAGCGCGGTTGTTGACCTGCGGACCGCCGGGAAGGATCTCCACCTCCAAGCCGCAGGCGGCGTAGGTGCCGTCGGCGACGGCTTGGTAATAGCCGCCATGTTCGGCCTGGGCGACCCAGTTGGTGCCGAAGGTGACTTTCTTCAGGTCCTGGGCGACGGCGGGGGCGGAAAGGGCCGCGAGGGAGGCGGCGGCGAGCAGAAGACGAGGCGTCATAGGAAGGCTCCCAGTTGGAAAGCGTGAGCGGGCTCTGAAGGGCACTCTTCACCGGTTCCCGCCGGGGTTCAACGGCGGCCGCGACGGTTCCGCCCTGCGGATCCGCGCGGCGCCCGATCTTTAGGCAGATCAGGCGCCCGCCCGCCCGCCATGCAGGCGCCTGAGCGCCCCGAGCGCCGCGCCGCGAATCATGACCCCGCCGGACCCGCGCCGCCCCCCTCCCAGGTCCCCGGCCGCTTCCGCCCAGGCCGGCGCCGCCGACGCCCTCGCGCCTCTTCCGCTACGCAACCGCCCCCGGGTGCACCCCGGTCTGGCTCGGCTTGGGGGCCTGCACGTCGCGGTCTATCGCGTCGCCTGCGATGACTGGCCGTTCGCCTGCGTCCTTCGGCGGCCCGCGCCAAGAACGCCGCCGCCTTGCTCCAGGACGTCGCGCTCCGTTTTTTGCTCGGCGACCTTCGTCTTCAGGGTCCCGATCTCCGCCAGTCCCGCAAGATGCAGCCCGTTGCCCGGAGGCCGAGACATGTTGCGCGTCGACCTCGCGGATCCATCGGCCCAGCACGCGCTCGCCAAGATCCAGGTCGCGACACGCCTCAGCGACGGTCCCGTCGCGCTCCGTCACCGACTTCACCGCCTCGGGCCTGAACGTCCGTCTCATCAACTCCGGCCCCCAATCCCATGGTCACGATCTTGTCCGTGCGTCCACGGAACCGGCAGCGGGCCATCCCACGGTCTCGAACGCCGCTCCCCGAACGCGCGGCCGCTCAACCAAACCCAAATCTAACGAACGTTCGAAGCCGCTGCGCCTCAGGCCCAAGCCTCATATCCCTCAAGCGACGATGGCGGCGAGCGCGCTGGCGGCGGAGCCTGTCGCCGCGAGGCGGTCGAGCCCTGCTGCGACCCCGCGGAAATCCTTCAGCCGGCGGACCGCGCTTTCGACAAGGTTCCGGCGGGCGTCGGCGTCTCGATCGAACGGATGCAGGCGCTCGCGATGCGGGACCGTCGGGATCGCGGGCGTCGGTCCGCGCGCGAGCGATCGCGCCCGAAAGGCGTCGCTGCCTGAGGCGCGGTCCGCCGGAAAGACCGCCGAAGCGGGCAGCCGGGCGATGAGCCCGCCGGCGATGAGTGCCTCGCCGCGCCGGCCGGGCGTGACGTCGTAGGCAAGCAGCCGCCCGCGCTGGTCCGTGACGCCCTATGGCGATGGGGGCGACCCCCGGGCCAGCGGAATTCAATGCACCGGATCAGATCCCAGTCCCCTCCGCCACGCCCGCCGCCGACCGCGGCGCCTTGGCCCAGGCCCCGTCCGGCATCCGCTCCGCCGGCGGGCCGCCGGAGGCGGCGAGGGTCTCGAACGCGCTCCACCGCACGCCCGCCTTCGCCCACCGGACCCAGCGGCTGCACAGCGTCTTGCGCGGCCCGCAGCGCATCGGAGCGGCGGCAGCCGCTGATCGGAACCCGGACGACGCCCGAGATCACCCCGCGGTGATCGATGCGCGGCCGGCCGCAGGCGTCGGTCGGAAAATGCGGCCCGATCCGCGAGAACGGCTCAACGCTCAGGCAGAACTCGCGTATCATTCCATGTCTCCCACCCGACAGGACAATGGACGCACGAAGCCCACCCGAGCGGGATCTCGTTCACGGGTCTTGGCCCTAGGGTGCGGGCTCATTTCTAAGCCAGCCAGATGCGGACGGCTGCGAGCTTGAGAGCAGCGAGGAAATTCTCTGGCGAGCGGTCGTAGCGGGTGGCGAGACCGCGGAACTGTCTGAGCCGGTTGAAGAACCGCTCGACGAGGTTGCGCTGGCGATAGACCCAAGCCGAGAAGCTGAAGCTGTCCTTGCGGATGATCCGCGGCGGGATGTTCGCCCAAGCCCGGCGCTCGGCGGCCAGATCGCGGATGGCGTTGGTGTCGTAGGCGCGGTCGGCGATCAGCGTGGACCCCTCGGCCAGGTCGCTGATCAGATCGAGCGCAACCGGCGCGTCGCCGGCCTGGCCAGGCGTGAGGGTCAGGTGGATGGGTCGGCCCTCGGCGTCGACCAGCGCGTGGATCTTGGTCGTCAACCCGCCCCTGGAACGTCCCATGCGACCATCATCGCCGCCTTTTTGGGGGCGGCCCCCTGCTGATGGACGCGCACGCGTGAGCTGTCGATCATGACGATATCGCTGTCATAGGCCTTTGAAACAGCGTCAAGACGTCGATCCCACACCCCTGCCTTCCGCCACCTGACGAAACGATTGCAGAGCGTCTTGCGCGGCCCGTAGCGCTCGGGAACATCCCGCCAGGGCGCGCCCGTCCGGAAACGCCAGAGGATGCCGTTGATCACCCGGCGATCGTCCACACGTGGCACGCCGCGCGGC